>JADFVY010000219.1 GCA_015222795.1 Pseudomonadota bacterium
GGATAGCAGAAACCCGCCGGCAGGATGGCGATGCGGGACTCGTCGTAGAAGGTCTCGCGGTCCAGGCCCAGCCAGTCGCGCAGCCGGTCGCCAGAGCGGTCGTTCCAGGGGATGCCGGTTTCATGCACCTTGGCGCCCGGCGCTTGGCCGACGATCAACAGCCGCGCCGTGCGCGAGGCCCGGAACACCGGGTGCGGCCCCAGCGGAAGATGGCCGGCGCAGACCGTGCATTCCCGCGCCGCCGCCATCGCCTGTTCCAACGTCTCCCCAGGCATCAGCCCGTGTCGAGATTGGCGAACCAGCCGGGCACGATCGCTCCGGCCGGTCCGTAGACCGCCTCCTCGAACAGGGTGGCGCCCTGCGACGGCTCCAGATTCAGTTCCACCGTGCGCGCACCGGCCATGCGGGCAGCCTGCACGAAGCCGGCCGCCGGATAGACATTGCCCGACGTGCCGATGGAAACGAACAGGTCGCAGGATTCCAGCGCCTCGTTGATCCGGTCCATCTCGAACGGCATTTCGCCGAACCAGACCACATGTGGGCGCATGCCGGCGGCTTTCCCGCAGGCGGGGCAGGCGGTATCGGTGAACAGGTCATCCAACCATTCGCCCACATCGCCGCATTCCTCGCAGCGCGCCTTGCACAGCTCGCCATGCATATGGATCAGATTGTTGCTGCCGGCCCGCTCGTGCAGATTGTCGATATTCTGAGTGACCAACAGGAAGTCGCCGGCAAAGGCGGCTTCGAACTCGGCCAGGGACCGATGGGCCGGGTTGGGCGCGATGCCGCTGTTCGCCAACCCGCGGCGGCGTTCGTTATAGAAATCCTGGACGCGGACGGGATCGCGGGCGAAGGCCTCGGGCGTGGCGACGTCCTCGACCTTCACCGTCGCCCAGATGCCGTCGGCGTCGCGGAAGGTGTGCAGGCCGGATTCCCGGGAAATCCCGGCGCCGGTCAACACGACGATGGAGCGGGTTTCAGCCATGACGCCGGCCATGCTAAATGATTATTCGCATCGCACAAGAGAGGGAATGACATGCAAAGGGTCCTGTTCGTCTGCACCGGCAATATCTGCCGCTCGCCCACCGCCGAGGGGGTATTCCGCCATATGGTGGCCGAGGCGGGGCTGGCCGAGAGGATCGGCACGGATTCGGTGGGGCTGGAAGCCTGGCATGTGGGCAATCCACCCGACCCGCGCTCGATCGAGGCCGCGGCGCGGCGCGGGATCGGCATATCAGATTTGCGCGCCCGGCAGTTGACGCTGGATGATTTCGACCAGTTCGACCTGCTGCTGGCCATGGATGACGGGCATCACCGCGACATGCTGCGCCGCGCGACAAGCGAACAACAGGGCAAGGTGCGCATGTTCATGGAGGCCGCGGCCGGCGGCCCGGCCCCGGAGGTTCCCGACCCCTATTACGGCGGGCCGAATGGTTTTGACGATGCGCTCGATATGATCGAGGAGGGCGCGCGCGCCTGGCTGCGGGAACTGGAGGCGCGGGGGCAGTGACACCCGCCGCGCGCCAGGCCATTGCCGAGGCGGCGAGTGCTGCAGTCTCCCATGTCGCGCCGCTGACCGGTGGCTGCATCGGCGAGGTCTGGCGGGTCGATCTGGCGGACGGGCGGCATCTGGTGGCCAAGACCGCCGGCGCCGACGGCACGCTGGATATCGAGGGCTATATGCTGGATTATCTGGCGCGTACGCAAACCGTGCCCGTGCCCGGCGTGATCCATGCCGAGCCCGGCCTGCTGGTCATGGAGTATGTGGAGACATCCGGGCGGCTGGACGCGGCGGCGCAGAAACATGCGGCGGACCTGCTGGCCGCGCTGCATGGCGTAACGGCGGATGCGTATGGCCATGAGCGGGATACGTTGATCGGCTCGCTACGCCAGCCCAATCCATGGACCGGGTCCTGGCCGGAATTCTTCCGTGACCAACGGCTGCTCTATATGGGTCGTCTTGCGCTGGATAACGGCAGACTGCCACGCGGCACGTACGCCAGGTTGGAAAAATTCTGCGAGACGAAACTCGATACATACATCGAACAGCCCGCCCGGCCCTCGCTGATCCATGGCGACATGTGGGGCGGCAACGTACTGGTCCGGCAGGGCCGCATCGCCGCCTTCATCGACCCGGCGATCTACCACGCCGACGCGGAGGTCGAACTTGCCTTCGCCACCCTGTTCAACACGTACGGGGACCTGTTCTTCCGCCGTTATCATGAACACCGCCCCATCCACCCCGGCTTCAACGAGGTGCGGCGCGATATCTACAATCTATACCCCCTGCTGACCCACACCTGGTATTTCGGCGGGCAATATCCGGCGCAGGTGGATGCGGTGTTGCGGCGGTTCTGTTAGGCTTCGCCGTGGAAGGGACAGGGACATGACGGCGAGTAAAGAAGACCAACCCGAACTGCCGGGCATACCGGCGGCGAAGAAAAAGCCGGAAACGGCGGCGGACAGGATAGCGAATGCGGACGAGGCGGCTTTTCAGCGGGTACTTGCCCGGATTCAGACGCTCCAGAAGCTGTACGCGGGGGGAAATCAGACCGGAAATGAGTCGCAAGCCGTCGAAAAACCTTCCCGCAGGGAATCCGCAACCGCGCGGCTGTTCGTCATCCGGGCTCGGGAAGCGCCCATGGCAGCGATTATCCGGCGCGGGCCGTCGAAACAGGTTCGCTTGATTGCCTGGAATACCGAGAGCGACACATTTGACGGCGGCCAATGGCTCAAGGGCCGCATTTACGAACGCCGGTGCGATCTTTCACCGGACGGGCGTTATTTTATCTATTTCGCGGCTAACCATAAAGCGCCGACTTATTCCTGGACCGCCATCAGCCGCCTCCCCTATCTGACGGCGCTTGCGTTCTGGCCCAAGTTCGATTGTTGGGAGGGCGGAGGTCTGTTCGAAGACGCGCGGAACATATGGCTCAACGACGAACTCTCGGATGCGCGGGAGGAAATGAAAGACCTGCCCGAAGGTATGAATCTTCGTGGTAAGGGGTTCGGTGGCGAAGACGATCCGATTTATAATCTGCGACTGCTCCGTGACGGCTGGACAATGATGCAACCGGGCAAATATGTGCATGTGCCGGGGGCCGAGCGCGGCCCAATCGACTATTCCTTTCCCTACGATCCTCCGCAAATATGGGAACGCGCCAACGCCGCGGGGAACCGCCTGCGCATGGTGATCCACGGTAAGGGCGAGAAAAGCGGCGACTGGAATGTGGTCTCGCATGAAATTGTTACGCCGGATGGGGAAATCGTCGATTTCGGCAGAACCGACTGGGCTGACTGGGACCGCAACGGCGATCTCCTTTACGCCAAGGACGGCAAGCTATTCCGTCTTTCGCCGGGCACTCGTGGCCGGTTCGACCCGGATTCAAGCCGGGAGATCGCGGACTTCAATGGAGATCGGTTTCAGGCCATCCCGCCTTCCGAGGAAGCTAAGAACTGGTAGCGACCCCTACCCCTCCAGCGGATAGCTCGTCTCTTCGATATACAGCGCGCCTTCGGGTTTCAGGAAGCTGGAGAACAGCGCGAAACGGTCGACCTTGAATGGGGGCGAGCGGAAGCCGGCATAGTCGGCCACCCAGGCTTCGACCCGGTTGGAGCTCATTTCCTTCAGCCGGGCGATGGTTATGTGGGGGGAGAATTTTCGCTCCTCGGCCGCCAGCCCGGCGCGCACCAGTGTGGACTCGATTTTCGCCTGCAAATGCGACAACGGTTCGGATTTCGCAATCCCGGCCCACAGCGCATGCGGGCGCTTGCCGCGGGCGAAGCTGCCGATGTCTTCAAGTTCCAGCGTGAAGGCAGGCGCGGTGATTTCCGACAGCGCCGAGTCGATATCGCTGGCCAGGTCGTTGCGCGCCTCGCCGATAAAACGCAGCGTCAGGTGGATGTTTTCCGGCTTCAGCCACCGCGCGCCCTGGAGGCCCGATTGCATCATGGTGAGTTGGGTGCGGATTTGCTCCGGCAGCGGTATGGCGACAAACAGGCGTATCATGAGTGCTTTCGGGAGTTAGAGAAACAGCGTGAGCACGCCAGTATAGCCGTACAGACGATTATGGTTGATTTCGCCGTTGGCGAACAGGCCTGCGATGGGGAAATCGCCCAACTCGTCGGCGATGATCTTCATCTCGCGGCTGTCCGGTCCGAACTGGTTGGGGCCGCGGGCGACGCAGCTGTAATAGAGGCCTGCCTTGATACCGCCGCCGGCGCGCTGTTTCAGGCGGTCCAGCATGCGCCGCAAATCGTCGGTCGCGGTTACCTGGTCGCGGCGGCAGAAGATTACCTGGTCGCCGGTCGACACCACGTCGCCGATCGCCACCAGCCCGGCGTCACGGTCCACCCCTATCAGATTGCGAACCAGATAGTCGCCTGTGTCGGACCCCGTCACGGCGAGGGCTGCAAAAATATAGCCCGACACGCGGCGCAGATCCTGTGACAAGACTTCACCGATATCGCCGCGGAAGACCTCCAGCGCCGGCTGATCGTCCAGTTCAATCAGTACATTGCCCTCGGCGCGGGTCACCTTGTGCGCCGGGCCGATTGGCGAACAGCCCTGGGTCAGCCCAACCGCGACGGGTACCGCGTGGGGCGACAGGAATACGCCCGACAATCCACCCGATGTGGGTTTGCCCGCCATCTGCACCGCACCGCTTTCGCCTGAGCTTATACCGCCCACCAGATAGGCATTGGCCTGGTCTGATAGATCCTCGACCAGCGCCTGGATCTGCGCGTTGCCCGGATCGGCATGGGTAATCGCCAGCGGCGGGTCGGCCGCCTGCAGCCAGGCGAGATTGTCCGATATGATATCCCCAACCCCCGCGGTAACATCGCTGAACAGGCGGAAGGCGTCTTCGGCCAGGGGCAGTACAAGCACCGACATCGCCGGTTCCTCAAAATATTCGGTGCAGTGTCCGCATACGCCCATGCCCGCCGCGCCAACCCAGTTGGCCACGCCGGTGGTCTGGCGCAGGAATACTTCGATCTCGTCAAGATCCTGGGCATAGGCCTCGGTAACGAAGACGAAGCCCAGCCGATGGCTACCGTCCAGCTGTCCCAGCCGCGCCACGATGCTGCCGGCGGCGTCCTGCCAACGTTCGGCGGCGGCGTGGGCCGAAATATAGTCGCCGGACATGCTCATTTCGCCACCTCGGCCAAGCCGCCGATCACGACGGGCAACATATTACTGACAATCACGGCAACCCCTTCCGCCGTTGGATGAATTCCGTCTTCCTGGTTGAGGGCCGGGTCCATCGCGACCCCGTCCAGAAAAAAAGGATAAAAGGCGGTTCCGTGCTTTTGTGCAAGGGTTGGATAGAGCGAGGCGAATTTTTCGCCATATTCCGCGCCCAGATTCGGCGGCGCCACCATGCCGGTCAGCAGCACCTGGGCGCCGGTTTTGCGAATGCGGGCAATTATGCGGTCCAGATTGTCGCTCGTATTATCGGGGTCCAGCCCGCGCAGCCCGTCATTGGCGCCCAGTTCCACGATCACCAGATCCGGTTTGTCACTCAACAGCCAGTCCAGCCGGGCCAATCCGCCCGCGCTGGTGTCGCCGGAAACACCGCCATTGATCACTTTTGCGTCAACACCGTTATCTCGTAGCGCGGCCTGAAGCTGTTCGGGGAAAGCCCTGCCCGGCGCCACGCCGTAGCCCGCGGTAAGACTGTCGCCCAGCGCCAGCACCACCGGGCGCTCGCCGGCCTCGGCCGTTGCAACGAGCATGAGCATGGCAAAAACAAGCGCATTGAATGCCCGATACGCGGCCCAATATGTATGAGGGCTCGTTGCCCCGTGGCGCGAAAGCGAAATCATGCGATTATCCGTCGAAGATTCATATTGATAGACCGTAACACCATTATCCGGAAACACCCTTCATTTGGCCATGCAATCCTCCATAACAACCCCCGCCGCGGCGCCTTCGCCGATTGTCGAACTCACCGGACTGGAGCTGACGCTTAGCAGCGGCGCCGGCCAGGTTCATATCTTGCGCGGCATAGATGTCGAAATCGGGGCAGGCGAACAGGTCGCCCTGGTTGGGGCGTCGGGCGCGGGCAAATCGTCGATGATGATGATAATCGGCGGGCTGGAGAGCGCGACCCTGGGCGGCGTGCGCGTCGCCGGCCGTGATCTGACGGGGATGAGCGAGGATGAACTGGCGCTGTTCCGCCGCGAGAATGTGGGGATCGTGTTCCAGTCCTTCCATCTGGTGCCGACCATGACGGCGCTGGAAAACGTGGCGGTGCCGCTGGAATTCGCTGGCCATCCCGACGCCTTTGGCATGGCGAAGGCGGAACTGGAAACGGTAGGTCTGGGTCACCGGCTGGAACATTATCCGGGCCAGCTTTCGGGTGGCGAACAGCAGCGCGTGGCGTTGGCCCGCGCCTTCGTGACAGAGCCGCGCCTGCTGTTGGCGGACGAGCCGACGGGCAATCTGGACGGCGATACTGGCCAGCAGATTATCGAGCTGATGTTCCGGCTGTCGGAAGAGAAGGGCACGACCCTGTTGCTGATCACCCATGATCCGGCGCTGGCATTGCGCTGCGCCCGCGAACTGCGGATCGCCGACGGGCGGATCGTGGGCGACGAGACGCGCCCGTGAGCACACCGCCCCTGCTGGCCTGGCGCCTGGCGCGCCGCGAACTGCGTGGCGGCATTCGCAGCCGCTTCAGGGGGTTTCGCATCTTTCTGGCCTGCCTGGCGCTGGGCACCGCGGCGATTGCCGCGGTGGGGTCCTTGTCGTCGGCCATCGAGACCGGCCTTGGCGGCGAGGCACGGGCGTTGCTGGGCGGCGATATTGAACTCCGCATCCATCACCGGCCAGCGACGGACGAGCAGCAGCGATGGCTGACGGAACATGGCGAACTTTCGGAAGTCATCGAGGTCCGCGCCATGGCTCGCCACTCCGATGGTGGAAAGCAGCGACTGGTTGAACTGAAGGCAATCGACGGCCTTTATCCGCTGGTCGGCGAGTTGGAAATACAAGGCGGGCAGTCGCTCGCCGAGGCGCTTACGCCCGCTGGAAGTATCGGCGGCGCGGTGGTCGCGGAGAGCCTGCTGGAAAAACTGGGGCTGTCAGTCGGGGACCGGATGGCGATGGGCGACGCCGAATTCCGCATTTCCGGAGTCATCGCGCGCGAGCCCGACCGCGTGACACGCGGCATCCAACTGGGCCCAAGGGTCATTATCACTCGCATCGGCCTGGACCGGACCGGCCTTTTGAAACCGGGCAGCCTGTCGCAATATCTCTACCGTATCGTGCTGCCGGCCGGCACGGAAACCGCGCCCTTCATCGAGGCGCTAGGCGAGGCGTTTCCCGGCGCGCCCTGGCGGGTCCGCGATCCCGGCCGCGCGGCGCCGGGGCTGATGCGTTTCGTTGACCGGCTGACCCTGTTCCTGACCC
>JADFVY010000220.1 GCA_015222795.1 Pseudomonadota bacterium
GCGGTAATCGCCCCGTCGGGCCGCATCGCCACCATTGCGGCCTGGCCCGCCTTGCGCTTCGCGGCTGCTGCAAGGTTGCTGCGCACCGCCGCCTCGGCCAGCCGCTGCAGGCGCGGGTTTATGGTCGTCCGGATGACCAGGTCGCCGCCTTCATGCCTGATATAATCCCTTGCGCGGTCCAGCGCCCAGTCGGCGAAATAGCGGGACTGGCCGCCCATCCGGTCGCTGTGCAAGACCGCGCGGCCCGACTTGGCGGCGGTCGCCTGCGCCCCGGTCAGCCAGCCGGCTTCGACCATGCTTTGCAGCACCAGCGCAGCACGGCCCGCCGCCAGGTCGGGATTGGACAGGGGGTTGTAGCGCGACGGCGCCTTCAATAGCCCGGCCAGCATCGCCGCCTCGTAGGCCGTCACCTGTGTCGCCGGCTTGTTGAAATAGCGTCGCGCCGCCGCATCCACCCCATAGGCGCCCTGGCCGAAATAGACCCGGTTCAGATAGATCGTCAGGATCTGGTCCTTGCCGAAGCGCTGTTCCAGCCAGAAGGCCAGCAGCAATTCCTGGACCTTGCGGCGGATCGTGCGGTCGGACGAAAGGAACAGGTTCTTGGCCAGTTGCTGGCTGATCGTGCTGCCGCCGCTGCGTATTGTGCCGGCCCACAGGTTGGTCCAGATGGCGCGGGCGATGCCGATCGGATCCACGCCGGTATGTTCGTAAAACCGGCGATCCTCGACTGCCAGCACCGCATGCGGCAGATGCGGCGGCAGTTCATATAGCTGCACCGCGACGCCGTAGAGTTCGCCGTAATGGGCCAGCACCGTGCCGTCGGCCGCCTGGACGGTTACGGTCGGCGCGCGCTTGCCGGCCGCCTCTTCCAGATGCTCGATGTCCGGCAAGTCATAGCCATACCAGGCGACGACGCCCGCCAGGACCACCGCCGCCCACACCGTCATCGCCAGGCCATAGCTGATCGCACGCGCCAGCCATGAGTCCTGTTTACGGACCGGTGGGGCGGGTTTCCTGTCTGTTGTGCGCTTTCGGCTGACCATGCCGCAATATATAGCGGCTTCAGGCGGGTGTGGAGCCGAAAATTACCATATTATGTGGTTTTGTCGGTCGTACAGATTCAATTGCCGCAAATTGTTTTTGTTCCAAAAAGTCGTCCATGCTATTGTTTATTGGCGGCTTTCGGTATATATCGTGGCTGTGTGACGGGTTGGTGAAACAAACAGGCGGCCCGGAATTTAACGGGTTGGAGAGAAGTATGGACAGTATAGTTCGCCCTTATAGCCAGGTGTTCGACACCCTGCGCAAGGTGGGCCTCAGGCCGACGCGGCAGCGTCTCGGTCTTGCGCGCCTGTTGTTCGAGAACGGCGATCGGCATGTGACCGCCGAGCAGCTTCATGCCGAGGCCGCCAACGCCAACCTTCGCGTCTCGCTGGCGACCATCTACAACACGCTGAACCAGTTCACCGGGGTCGGCCTGATGCGCGAGGTCGTGGTCGAGCCGGGGCGTTCGTATTTCGACACCAACACCACCGATCATCATCATTTCTTTCACGAGGATACAGCCCAGCTGCAGGATATCCCGGGCGACGCGATCTCGGTTGGCAAGGTACCCGAGCCGCCGGCGGGAACTCGCGTGGAGAGGGTCGATATTATCGTTCGCATCAGGGGATAAGGCCTGCTTGGCGTCGCGCGCCACCCGCCCCGAATTTTCTTCTTTAAAATGATTCTAATCTGTTGACAGCCCTTCCGTCTTCTGCTTAATAAGGTTCATCGGGGGTTGCGGCCACGAGGTACTACCCCCCTCCACCTCGCGGGCGGCAATGGCCGGCCGCTCAAGCCACATGACAGGAGGACTTGATGTCTCTTAAAGGCAGCAAAACCGAACAGAATCTGAAAGACGCCTTCGCGGGCGAAAGCCAGGCCAACCGCCGTTATCTCTATTTCGCGGGCAAGGCCGACATCGAGGGCTACAACGATGTCGCGGCGGTGTTCCGCTCCACCGCCGACGGCGAGACTGGCCATGCGCACGGCCATCTCGAGTATCTCGAAGAGACCGGCGATCCGGCGACCGGCGAGCCGATCGGCCCCACCGACGCCAACCTGAAGGCCGCGATCGCGGGTGAAACCCACGAATACACCGATATGTATCCGGGCATGGCGAAGTCCGCCCGCGAAGAGGGCTTCGACGAGATCGCCGACTGGTTCGAAACCCTGGCGAAGGCCGAGAAGAGCCACGCCGGCCGTTTCCAGAAGGCCCTGGACAGCCTTAGCTGATTCCAGACGAAAGCTACCGGCGGGGGTTCATTTCGTCCCCCGCCGTTCCCGCCAGGCGGGGCGGAGAGGGAAAGAGCCCGCTTCTATCAATGAGGTTCTCCCGATAACAACCGACAAAACAGGATAATAACCGATGGAACAAGGCAGCTCCGGCGCGCCGATCCGCCACCCTATTGCCTGGCAGAATCCCGATTTTTACGATGAGAAAAAGCTCGACGCGGAAATGCGGCGGATTTTCGACCTCTGCCATGGGTGCCGCCGTTGTTTCAGCCTGTGCGATTCCTTCCCGCGGCTGTTCGATCTGATCGACGAGTCGGAAAGCGGCGAAATGGACAGCGTGTCCAGCGCCGATTTCAAGCCGGTGGTCGATGCCTGCACGTTGTGCGATCTCTGTTTCATGACCAAATGTCCCTATGTGCCGCCGCACGACTGGAACCTGGATTTCCCGCATCTGATGCTGCGCTACCGCGCGGTCGAGCATGCCAAGGGCAAGACCGGCTTTATGGAGAAGCAGCTTACCGAGACCGACCGCAACGGCAAGCTGGCCAGCAACATGGCGGGCCTCGCCAACTGGGCCACCAGCACTTCGAACGTTCTCGCTCGCCCGGTCATGGAGGCGGTGGCCGGCGTGCATCGCGAGGCCGAACTGCCGAAATTCCACGGCAAGACGCTGACGGCGCGCGCCAAGACCGACAGGCCGCAAGTGAATGCCGACGCCCCGGCCCATGGCCGCAAGGCGGTGCTCTATGCGACCTGCTACGGCAATTACAACAATCCGGAGATCGGCGAGGCCGCGCGCCGCGTCCTGGCCCATAACGGCGTCGAGACCGAAATCGTCTATCCCGGCTGCTGTGGCATGCCGCAACTGGAACAGGGCGATCTCGCCCGGGTGGCGGGTAACGCGAAGAACGTGGCGGCCGAGTTGAAGACATGGATCGACAAGGGCTATGACGTCATCGCCCTGGTGCCGTCCTGCGCCCTGATGCTGAAATTCGAATGGCCGCTGATTGCGACCGAAGACGAGAACGTCAAGGCGTTGTCGCAAAGGACCTTCGACGTCAGCGAATATATCGTCGATATCGCGAAGGACGAGGGCCTGGCCGACGGGCTGAAGCCGCTGGACGGCGGTGTTGCGGTGCACCTGGCCTGCCACGCGCGGGTGCAGAATGTCGGCGCCAAGGCGGTGGAAATGATGCGCCTGGTGCCCGAGGCCGATATCGCCGTGATCGAGCGCTGCTCGGGCCATGGCGGGTCCTGGGGCATTATGAAAAATAATTTTGAGGTCGCGCTGAAGATCGGCAAGACCACGGCGCGCAACGTCGCGAAGAGCGAAAAGAAATATATCGCCTCCGAATGCCCGCTCGCCGGAACCCACATCATGCAGGGTATCGACCGGCTGGATGGCGACAAGCCCGAGATCGAGCTGGCTTCACACCCCGTCATGCTGTTCGCCCGCGCCTACGGGCTGGCGGACTGAAACAGAATTTTTGGAACCGGACATGGACACTATGACAGTGAAGACGGAAATCACCCGCGACGACATTATGGACATGGGCGAATATAGCGCGACCCGCAAGGAGCGCCGCCGTGAGATGATCGCCAGAAAGAAGCAGCGCCGCGTCGCCATCGGCCCCGACGCAACCGCGCATTTCGAGGATTACGACAGCATGTGGCTGCAGGTCCATGAAATGCTCTATATCGAAAAAGGCGGCGA
>JADFVY010000221.1 GCA_015222795.1 Pseudomonadota bacterium
TCGCCGCCGTGACCATGCTTAGTTTCTTGAGCATTCTTTTTCCTCCGCTATGGATGTTGGTATTGATAATGGCCGCGACGCGCATACCCGATTCCCGGATCGCCGGGAATCACCGATCCGAACGCCGCTAACGACCCCCAGCCGCCCACCAACAGGACGGCCGTGAATCCATGATTTCGTGATAGATTTCCCGGTTGATCGGACAACGAGAATCCGACTTTACCGATCCGGCCTGCGGAATCGCAGCCGGGCAACCCCCAAAATTCCTCAACCTTTCCTCCTTGTAAGGCTCCGTTCATTCGCCGCTTGCCAGATTGCGGTTTATTTCGACCGGTGGACCTTGATGTAGGGTTCGCGGACACATATTGTCCGATTGCCCTTGCAGCTTATTTAGCCACGGGGTTTGCGAACCGTCAATATAGAATATCATTTCGTTGCCTCTGTTACTTAATTCGAGAATTTTTTTTGGGCAATGTAGTAATAAGGGAGATAATTAAACAAAATGCGCCCAACAGTTGCAATAAACGTCGTCGGCCTTGCGCCTTCCATGGTCGGTCCGGACACGCCCAACATCGCGCGTTTGGCGGAACAGGGCGGGATGCAGCCGTTGCATACGGTAACGCCGGCGGTAACCTGCGCCGCGCAGGTTAGCTACCTGACCGGGTCCCTGCCGCGCGACCATGGCATCGTCGGCAATGGCTGGTTTTTCCGGGACTTGTCGGAAATCTGGTTCTGGCGCCAGTCGAACAAGCTGGTGACGGGCGAATGGGTGTGGGAGGCCGGCCGCAAGCGCGACCCCGCCTTCACCTGCGCCAACATGTTCTGGTGGTACAATATGTACCTGACCGCCGATATCGGCGTGACCCCACGCCCCATGTATCCGGCCGACGGCCGCAAGATCCCCGACTGCTACGCCAAGCCGTCGGAATTGCGCGACGAGCTGACCGACAAGCTGGGACCATTCCCGCTGTTCAAGTTCTGGGGGCCGATGACCGACATTTCGTCCAGCCAGTGGATCGCCGACGCGACGGTCCATGTGATGGACCAGAGCAGCCCGACCCTGACCCTCGTCTATCTGCCGCATCTGGACTACAATCTCCAGCGCCTTGGCCCGGATCACGCCGACATCGCCAGGGATCTGCGGGAGGTGGACGCCGTTTGCGGCCAGATTATCGAGCGCGCGGAACGCGACGGGGCGCGCATCATCGTGCTGTCGGAATATGGCATCACGCCGGTCTCGCGGCCGGTCCATATCAACCGCGCCCTGCGTGAGGCCGGCCTGATCAATGTTCGTGTCGAGATGGAGCGCGAACTGCTGGACCCCGGCGCGTCCACCGCCTTCGCCGTCTGCGACCATCAGATCGCCCATATCCATGTGAGCGACCCTGGTCGCATCGCCGAGGTCAAGGCGCTGGTCGAGGCCCTGCCCGGCGTGGAGCGCGTGCTGGACGAGGCGACCAAGCCGGAATACGGGCTGGACCATCCGCGGTCTGGCGAACTGGTGGCGATTTCCGATTCGGACGCCTGGTTCACCTATTATTACTGGCTGGACGATGCCCGCCGCCCGGACTTCGCCAACACCGTGGAAATCCACCGCAAGCCCGGCTACGACCCGGTTGAGCTGTTCCTCGACCCCGCCCTGCGCTTCCCCATGCTCAGCGTCGTCTGGCGGCTGATCAAGAAAAAGCTGGGTTTCCGTACGCTGATGGACGTGATTCCGCTCGACGCGACCCTGGTGAAGGGCTCGCATGGGCGCGTCACCGATAATGACGATGACGGGCCGGTCTTCATCACCAACGACCCGGCGCTGGCGCCGTCAAAACCCGTCGAGGCGACAGAGGTCAAGGACCTCATGCTGCGGCATGTTTTCGATTAAGTGCCCGACACCCAGCGCTGCAGGAACAGCGTCAGCGGAAATCCCGCCACGGCAAGCCAGGCCAGCGTCTGGCCGCCGCTGGCCGAGATCAGCAGCGCGTCCAGCAGGCATATCCCGGCCAGCAGCGAGACAACCGCGCGCGGCACGTTGATCCGCGAGGGGACCACAAGGAAGGACAGGGCATACAGCACCCAGGCGGCGAAGCCGGCATAAATCGCCATGCCGGCGCCATCCAGCCCCGGAACGGCCGGCGCATAGACGAACGGTACCGCCAGGAACAGCAGCGGCCACAGGTTGGTTATTCGGTTCAGGTTTTCCTGCTTGGCCGCGAAGGTCAGCCCGATCAGGTAACAGAGCAACACGCCCGCGCCCAGGAACAGCGGCGCCGGCAACGCACTGGCCACCGCATAGCCCGCCGTGACATAGACCAGCATCCGGCAGAGCCCCATGATTAGCGGGCTGACCGGGTTTCCCTTGTGCCAGGCGTCATAGAGAACGATGGCCCCGGCCAGCGCCAGCCCGGCGGCGGCCGGCCGCCATTCGGCCGAGTCGGTGATTGTGTAACCCGCGGCCAGCAGCAGCAACACGCCGCCGCCCAGCATGCCGAAGCCCCAGGAAAACACCGCCGCCGCCGAAATCCGCCCCGACGGGATCGGCCGTCCCGGGCGTTCGCGTGCATCGATTTCGCGGTCGAAGGCATCGTTCAGGAACATGCCGCCGGTATAGAGCAGGGTCAGCGATGCCAGCAGCAGGACGATCAGGCCGGGCGCGCCGCCACCGCCGCTGAGCACGATTCCCGCCAGTACATTGGTCCAGACGGTGGGAAGGTTGGATACGCGCCCCAGTTCAAGCGCAACCGGCCAGTTCAAGAGGCCAGGGCCGGCTCGGGGCTGACCGCTTCGCGTTCCTTCAGCCAGCCGAGGCATTCCTCGATAAGGCCCGTGTCCATCTCGTTGACCTCATGGCCCGTGCCGATACCGGTTAGCAGGGTGATCGTCAGCTGCCCGCCCAGATGCTCGCGGAATTCCTCCAGCCCGGCCAGAACCGCGCGCCGCCCGTCGGCGATGCGGTCGTCCAGCGCGGGATGCCACAGGCGGAAGCCCAGCCGTTCCAGCAACCGGCATACCCGCTCGTCATTGCCTTCGGCCAGCAGGCCCTTGCGCACCGAATAGCGGGTGTCGAGCGCGATACCGATGGCCACGGCCTCGCCATGGCGAACCTCGTGGCTGGTCAGCGATTCCAGCTTGTGCGCCGACCAATGCCCGAAATCCAGCGGCCGCGCGCTGCCCATCTCGAACGGGTCGCCACCGAAGGCGATCTGGCGCATATGCAATTCGGCGCAACGGCGAATCAGATGGGCGACGGCCCCGCGCTCGAACGCCGCCAACTGGTCGGCATTGGCTTCCAGCGCGGCGAAGAACGAGCCATCGCGGATCAGCGCGACCTTGACCGCCTCGGCCATGCCGGCGCGGCGGTCGCGTTCGTTCAGGGTTTCCAGGAAATCGGAGTCGTTGATTACCGAAAAGGGCGGCGCGAACACGCCAAGCAGATTCTTCGACCCATGGGCGTTGACGCCGGTCTTCACGCCGACGCCGGAATCGTTCTGGGCCAGCACGGTCGTCGGAATACGCACCAAGCGCAGGCCCCGGTGCGTGGTCGCCGCCACATAGCCGATCATGTCCAGGAAGGCGCCGCCGCCGATGCCGACGACATAGGAATGGCGGTCCATGCCCAGATCGACCATGCGGCGCTGCAAACGCTCCACCAGCGCGGGGTCGTTCTTGATGTCCTCGCCGCCGGCGATGATTTCCGGCGCGGCGACAAGCTGCAGCACAGTCGGGTAAGCGTCGGCATAATCGGCGATCTGCTGGCACAGGCCGGGCATCGCCGAGGCCACGCCCTCGTCGATGAAGACCGCATGGCGGTGGCGCTTGGAGGGTTCCAGCCGCGTCAGCTCGCGCATGAAGGTGCAATTGTCGGGCCGAAAGACGCCGTCGGTAAAACAGACATGATACCGAAACGGGACGGAAAATTCCTGGATATGAACGTTCGTATCCTCGCCAACCCTCATATCCATGTCGCCCGCCCCCAATAAATCTGCCATTTGGTTATTTCCTCCTGCCGCCGGCGACCTGTTTCCGGAATTCCCCATCCGGTCGCGGTCGCTTCGTCGCGGTATGTCCCAACTCTCCAAGCTTGGTCCATCGGCCTAGCCTGCGTCAAGCTCTGGAATCGTCAGTCGCGGATATAACTCTTCGCGATGGGCCCGCGCAATGCCACGGCTTAAACAATTATATGCCGTCTGCCGGGCACATCAAGTCAACCGGCGGCATCAAGGCTGGAGCCGGATTCCACACGGGCGAAAAATGCGCTAAACATGAAATCCGATAGCGTGCCGATTTCCGGCGCGCCGGCGGGAAAAACGGGTTCGGGAGGGATTCATGGACGGCGAAAACGGGCTCATATGCGCCTACGCGCTGGATGGCGGCGGCGGCGCCACCCCGCTGGACTGGGACGGCATCGCGAACTGGAAACCCGCGCATGGGGCGCTGTGGGTTCATCTCGACCACGCCGCCGAGGGCTCGCGCCAGTGGATTCGCGAAACCAGCGGGCTGGACGAGGCGGTTGGCAGTATCCTGCTGGCCAGGGAAACGAGGCCCCGCAGCATGGACCTGACCCTGGGCTTTCTGGTGCTGCTTCGCGGCATCAACCTGAATCCGGGGCAGGAGCCGGAAGACATGGTTTCCATCCGGATCTGGGTCGAGCCGAACCGGATTATCACCCTGCGGCACCGCAAACTGATGGCGGTGGAGGATTTGCAGTCGCTGATCCAGGCGGGCAAGGGCCCCCGGGACGCACCCGGCCTGTTTGCGATGCTGGCCGAGTTGCTGGCGGACCGCATGGAACCAATCCTGTCGGACCTGGAACACGAAATTTCGCGGATCGAGAAAAACCCGCCCGACGCCCGGCGGTGGTTGCCGCGCCGCCCAAGCGACCGCCCGCGCCTGGGCGAGCTGCAGCGCGACGCCATCGCGATCCGGCGCTATCTCGAACCCCAGCACCGGGCGCTCGCCGCCTTCGACGATAACGGTTTTTCCTTCGTCAACGATGTCCAGCGAATGAGCCTGCGCGAAACCGAGGATCGCATCACCCGCTACGAGGAAGACCTGACGGCGCAGATCGAGCGCGCCACCGCGCTGCACGAGCAGATCACCAA
>JADFVY010000222.1 GCA_015222795.1 Pseudomonadota bacterium
CCATCACATGGGTCTTTATCAGCGAGCCTTGGTATTACCAGTATCCTTCCCGGTCGTGGCCGGCACGCCGGATTTCGGCCCTGCCGGCAGCGCCACGGGCTTGGATCTGACCGCCGTGTCGGGCGGCGCCAGCCGGACGGCGCGCGGCGGCGCCTTCCAGGCAAGCGACCCAAACGAACCGCAGTTGCCACACAATGCCGTCCAGGCGCCGGCGACCGCGCCGCAATCGCCGCACACCCAGGCCTCGTCCGGCGCCGCGGTCGTTGCCCGGGCAAGCCATTTGCGCGACGACTCCATATCGCCATTCTCGCTTTCATCGAGCTCCGCCATAAGACGGCATACCCTGGCTGTCGGCGATTTTCCAGCCGCCGCCTTAAGATGTTTGCGCGCTTCGCCCCACAAGCGGGCGACCAGCGATATTTCGGCCAGCGCGATATGGCTTTCGGGATGATCGGGACGGAAGCTGAAAAGCCGCTGGAATTTCTTGACCCGGGCCAGCGGGTCGGTGTTGGTGATTATTTGGCCATACATAGCGGCCAGTTCGGGATTGGGCGCCCGCGCCCAGGCTTCCTCGACTAGCCGCTCTGCCTTGGACGCCCGGTCACGGGCTTTATAAAGCCGCGCCAGCGACAGCGTGGCGGGCACCAGGGTCGGGTCCAGGTTATGCGCCTCGCCTGCCCGTGAGAACGCGGTGTCCGCATCTCCGTCGGCCTCCGCGACCCGGCTGTGTTCAACCAGCACGGCGGCACGCTGGCGGCGCGCCTTGGACGCAGGCAGGGTTTTACGGCGAATGGCCGATGCAATCACCTCGTTGGCGTCGCTCCACAGGCCCGATTCCACCTGCAATTCGAACAGCTGATCGACCACCCATCCGGTTTCCGGGCGCAGCTTGTAGGCGCGCTCGGCAAGGCGCAACGCCTCAACCTTGTCGCCGCCCTTGATCGCCTGCATCAGCAAGCCGCGCACGCCCAGGAAGGCGGTGTCGGGGTGATCCAGCATTGCCTCAAAATACCGCCGCGCGGCGGCTTCCTCACCGCCAAGCTGGGCTGCCTGGGCCGACAGCAGCATGGTCAACGGCGGATCGTCCAGCAGCGCGTCGGCCTTGCGGGCCGAGCGCCGCGCCTCGCCCACATCCCCGGCGGCGACCGCCACCATGCCCTGGGTCAGCGCCTTGTATCCCCTGTCGCGCCGGCTGGCCCGCCGCATATCCAGGAAACTGCCGGGTGCGCGGCGAATGGCGCCCCAGAATCGCGATATCGCCACCGCGACAATCACAACCAGGGCTACCAGCAGAACCAGGATGCCGACCGACATATCGATGCGCCAGCCCTGCCAGTCCACAGAAACCCGGCCTTGATACTCGGCCAGCGTAACCGCGGCCAGAACCGCGGCCGCTATCAGGACGAACAGAAAGAAAGAGCGGATCATTGGGCCGGCACCCCGGCGCCGCCGGCGAGCGGGACGGTCATCTGGCCGTACAAATCATCGATTTCCCGTTCGGCGCCGATGCGGGCCTCAACCTTGTTTAGCCAGGCGTCGCCGTCGTCCCCGAGAGACCCCTTGCCTTCGAAGGCGGCGGCGGCGGCGACCAGGCCGCCTTGTTCCAACGCCTGTTCGGCCTTCCCGATCGGTGTCAGGTTTTCGCCGTCGATCCTGCGTATCGTGACCAACCCGGTAACGCTGTTCCAGACATTATCCAGCCAGTTGCCTTCCTCCGCGCCGGAAAGCGCGCGGTCGATACCGGGCGCCAGTTCGGCAAATTCGCGGCGCAGCGCCAATCTGTCCGGTATGCCGTAATCCGCCCAGGGCGAAAGCGCGGCCACCGCCGCCCCCCCCGATATCATCGGGTCGTTGCGCCCAAGTTTTTCCAGCCGATCCAGCGCCGCGCGATATGGCCTGCCCGAATTCATGGCGTTTTCGACCTGGCCAAGAGCCAGCACCATGGCGGCGATCTTTTCGCCGGTTTGAACCGGCCTGGATTCCAGCGCCGCCACCCTTGTTTCCAGCCCCGCTACAGTCTCGCCGATCGAAGCCACGCTATCGCGGATTGTCCGGCCCTGATCTTCCATGGCCCGCGTCAATTCGCCGACATTGCCCTCCAGCGCGTCCAGCGCGGTGCTATTTGCATCCAGATCCGCTTGCACATTTTCCGGCAATTCACCCTTTGCGGCCTCAAGACTGGCGATGCGGGATTCGATGCCGGACAACCCTGATTCCAGCACATCGAGCGCCCCGGTCAAATCACTCAGGCCTTTCTCGATCGACGCAAGCTGCTCGGCGAAGGCGGCGCCGGTTTCGCCGCCGCCAGCCTCCAGCGCGTCAATGCGGCCGGAGAGTTTTCTGTCTCCGGCATCGAGAGTGCGCTGAAGAGTCGCCATCGAGCCCGCCAGTTTTTCCAGATCGGCGGCTATTTCGTTCAACTTACCCGTATCGGCCGGCGCGGGTCCTGCCCCGATTCCAATGCCGGGGTAGAGCGCCGGCTGCCATAGCGGTACCGTCAGAATCGCGCCACCCAACAAAATAACGACGGCGATCAGCGTGAACCAGGATACGCCGCCCCTGGGCGGCGGCGGACTGGCGGGTTCCGCGGGGGTTGGCGCCGCCTCTTCAGCGGGTAGGGGCTCGGGCCTGGTTTCAGGTTCGGGCGTCGGTCGTTCGGGCTCAGCGGCAACAGGATCAGGCATTTTCTCAACGGCCCTTGTCTCTTCAACCGGCTTCGGGTCCGGTGTTTTCTCCGGCTTCGGGTCCTGTGTTTTCTCCGGCTTCGCCTTTACCGGTTCGCGCGCGGGCGCCTTTTCCAGCCCGAGATCGATACCGTGTTTGGCGGCGGCCTCCACGATTTGCGGAAACCGGCCTTCCGGTATATGGCCGCGCTCTTTCCAGCCCTGGACCGTGGTTACCGCGACCCCCAGTTTCGAGGCCATGGGTCGGATACCGCCAAAGCGTTCGACAACTTCACTGTCGGAAATGGTGGGTCTGCCGTTGGGGGTTTCTGCTTGGGTTGTCATTTCTGTCCGTTCGTAAGGTCCGATTCTATCCCTGGCCGAGTGTGGCCAATAATGCGGCGCGAGTCGGCTCGGCCGCTACGACGATGCGCCGCCAGGGTAGCACGCCAACACGTTGGGCCACGCCCGCGCTGAGACAATAGGCATCCACGGTCCGGCAAGCATTTTCCAACCCGGCCGCTTTCGCCAGACTAACAAAGGTCGCGGCCGTGCGGGGAGAGAAAAACAACACCCCGTCCAGAAGTCCCTGTCTGAAGGCATTTTTCGTGTCCGCGGTCAGCGAGGTAGCGGGAACCGCATTATACAGTGGTATTCGGTCCACGGAAAACCCCGTCGCGCGTAATGTGCCTGCCAGATCGCCGGCGTTGACGCTACCGGCGACATGAATCATCCGGCCGTTCCCGGGCCGGGAGTGGGCGGTAACGTAATTAGCCAGCGTATCGACGTCTCCCTCCGCGCTGTGCACGTTCGTGAAGTTGGCCGATCGGCAGGCACGCGCCGTCTCGTCGCCGACACAATAGGCGGGAAGGTCGCGTTCGTCGGTCAGATTCGCGAACGCGCGTATGCCGTTGCTCGACGTAAAAAGCAGGCCCTGCGCGCCTTCCAGATCGATCGCGACATCCTCCATGCGCTCGATGACCAGCATCGGATCAAGCTGCGCTTCGACCCCGCGCCTGTGCAGTTCCTGCTGCAACGCAGTAGAATCTTCCTTCGGCCTGGTTACCAGGACCCGCATTTTTATTCCCTTCTCCTCGATTGCAGGGGAGGGTACATCCGTAAACCTTGCTTTCAGGTGAAGAAGTCGGCCGGCATGCGTGCCCGCAGCGCCTGTCCCAGGGCCGTGCCCAGTGCCTCCGGGTCGCCCGCGGGGCCCTCATCGGCCATCTTGTGAAGCTGGCTGCCATCGGGCATGGCAATCAGGCCGGTCAGGGAAATCCGGCCATCGGCCGACAATTCGGCCAGGCCGCCGATCGGCGTATGGCATGACCCGTCAAGCGCGGCCAGCATGGCGCGCTCGGCCGTAACCCGAATCCAGGTCGGCGCGTGATTGAGGGACGCAACCAGATCGAGAACCCGACTGTCTTCGCGCCGGGTTTCAAGCCCGATGACGCCTTGCGCGACCGCCGGCAAGATCACATCGGTTTCGATAATGCTTTGCGCAAGGCCCTCATTACCCAACCGTTTCAGCCCCGCAAGCGCCAGAAGCGTTGCGTCGCAAACGCCTTCCTCCAGTTTCCTCAGGCGGGTCTGAACATTGCCGCGCAGCATTTCCACCCGAAGATCGGGACGCCGATGAAGAATCTGAGCCTGACGCCGCAGCGACGAGGTGCCGATCGCGGCGCCGGCCGGCAGTTCGTCCAGCGTCGTGGCGCGGGGCGACAGGAAGGCGTCGCGCGGGTCCTCGCGCTCCAGCACCACGGCGAGCGTGGTTTCATCGGGCAGCCAGGTTTCGACATCCTTCATGGAATGGACGGCGAGATCGATTCGCCCGTCTATCAGTGCTTCCTGGATTTCCTTGGTGAACAGGCCCTTGCCACCGACCTCGGCAAGCCGCCGGTCCTGAACCTGGTCGCCGGTGGTGCTGATGATGACGATCTCGACGGAGAGCCCGTCGTGAGTCGCCAGCAGGCGGTCGCGCACTTCATGCGCCTGGACCAACGCCAACGGCGAGCCGCGCGTTCCGATTTTTAGATCAGGGGAAGATATGGTCATGATGTTCAGTGTTTACCCGCTAGGGCCGGTTCCGCGCAAGCGGTGACATGCGCTCATTGAAAATCGCGCCCGCAAGCTGTACATCCATTCTCATGATCGTACTGGGCATAGAGACCTCCTGTGATGAAACGGCGGCCGCCGTGGTGGCCGGCGACCGGCGCATATTGGCGGATATCGTGCTGTCGCAGGTCGAGGAACACCGCCCCTATGCCGGCGTGGTGCCCGAGATCGCGGCGCGCAGCCATCTGGACCATACCGACCGGCTGATCGCCGAGGCCATGGCGGAGGCGGGAATCGATTGGGATGCGCTGGACGGCGTGGCCGCAACGGCCGGACCTGGGTTGATCGGTGGCGTGCTGGTCGGCCTGACCACCGCCAAGGCGATTGCCATGGTGCATGGCCTGCCGCTGATCGCGGTCAATCATCTGGAAGGACATGCGCTGACCGCCCGGCTGTCGGATGGAATCGAATTTCCCTATTTGCTGTTGCTGATCTCCGGCGGGCATTGCCAGTTGCTGGCGGTGGAAGGTGTCGGAAAGTACAGCCGTTACGGCGGCACGGTGGACGACGCCGCCGGCGAGGCCTTCGACAAGATCGCCGCATTATTGAATCTGGGTTATCCGGGCGGCCCCGCCGTCGAACAGGCCGCGCAACGTGGCGACGCAGGCCGTTTTAAACTGCCGCGCCCCATGAAAGGGCGGCCTGGCTGCAACTTTTCGTTCTCTGGCCTGAAGACCGCCGTCCGCCATACGGTCACTGGCCTGCCCGGTGGAGAGGCGACCCGCCAGGACGCCGCCGATATCGCCGCCGGTTTCCAGCAGGCCGCCACGGATGTGCTGGCCGACCGTTCGCGCCATGCGATCCGGCGGTTCCTGTCCGAATTTCCGGAAGGGCGGCATTTTGTGGTCGCCGGCGGAGTCGCCGCCAACAACCATATTCGCGCGGTTCTGTCGGCCGCCGTCGAGGATGAAGGCATGCAATTCACCGCCCCACCGCTTAATCTCTGCACCGATAATGCTGCAATGATCGCCTGGGCCGGGCTGGAACGGCTGCGCCTGGGCATGACCGACGACATGGCATTCGCCGCCCGGCCCCGCTGGCCACTGGACCCGGAGGCCAACCCGTCCGGTCGCACCGTTTTGGGAGAAGCCCGATGAGCCGAGTAGCGGTTATTGGCGCCGGCGCTTTCGGTACGGCGCTGGCCTGCGTGGTGCGCCGCGCGGGTTCGGAAGCCATCGTCTGGGCCCGCGATCCGGCCATCGCCGACTCGATCGCATCGGGAAAGGGTAATCCGGTTTATCTGCCGGATATCGCGCTGGAACCGGGGATCGCGGCCACCACGAACCTGGCGACGGCCCTGGATGGCGCGGACGCGGTGTTGCTGGTCGTGCCGTCGCAGTTCCTGCGCGCCGCCACCGAAAAAATGGCGCCTTTGCTGGCCGATGGCGTGCCGGTAGTGCTCTGCGCCAAGGGCATCGAGCGCGGAACCTGCGCCATGATGACCGAGGTGGTGGCCGAAACCCTGCCCGCCGCGCCGGTCGCCGTGCTATCGGGCCCGACCTTCGCCAAGGAAGTCGCGGCCGGTCTACCAACGGCGATTACACTCGCCACCTCGGATGCCAGGCTCGGCGCGCGACTGGTCGAGATGATCGGTTCCACCGCCTTCCGGCCCTATCTGTCGAACGACCCGGTCGGCGCGGAGATCGGCGGTGCGGTCAAGAACGTGATCG
Organism: Pseudomonadota bacterium; assembly: GCA_015222795.1. Classification (GTDB taxonomy): domain Bacteria; phylum Pseudomonadota; class Alphaproteobacteria; order UBA8366; family JADFVY01; genus JADFVY01. The sequence goes on from JADFVY010000222.1 coordinate 6,449, forward strand.
CCATCGCCTGCGGCATCATGGCCGGGCGCGGCCTGGGCGACAATGCGCGCGCCGCCACCATGACCCGGGGCCTGGCGGAAATCCTGCGACTCGGCCACAAGCTGGGCGGGCGCGGCGAGACCCTGATGGGGCTGGCGGGGATTGGCGATCTGTCGCTGACCTGCAATGGCATGCTGTCGCGCAACATGACTTTGGGTCTGGCGCTGGGCGAGGGCCGGCCGCTAAATGAAATTCTGGCCGAGCGCCGCGCGGTCACCGAGGGCGTGGCGACCGCCGCCTCGGTCGTCGAACTGGCGGCGCGACACGGGGTGGACATGCCGATCTCGCAGGCCGTGAACCGCATCGTCAACGAGAGGGCCGATGTCGGCGCCACCATCGCCGAGGTCCTGGCCCGTCCGTTCCGGCCGGAGTTCCATAACGACTAATCGCACCAGCCTGTTCTTCGCCCGCCCGAGTAGGGCCGCGCCAGGCCCTCGGCCAGCAACACCCGCCCGATATCCTTGCCGCCGGCCTCAACCCGCGCCACCACGCGCCCGGCGAACTTGCCGTAGCGGATATCGTATAGCGCCAGCTCGGCATCGGCGGTCAGCGACTCGACCAGAACCCGCGCACGCCGCGCCAGCGCGGCCTCTTCCTCGCAGCGACCCCTCAATTCAGGCGTATCGATGCCGTCAAGTCGCACCAGAGTTTCCGTGTCGATATCGACCCAGATCCGAATTCGCACCCGGATCGTGTCACCGTCGACGACCTCCAGCAATTGCGCGCCATATGGGCCAGGCAAAGGCTCCGCGCCCCTTGCCACGGCGAGACTGGACGCCAGCGCCAGCAGCGCGGTTATGATGACTCGAAGCGATGGGATTTCGGACAGGCGGCGCATGGCGATCCGGGGACTCGTAACGGCCCGCCAGATTATCCGAGAGCAACGAACAAAACAAGAACATTGGCGTGGGGCTAAACCTTAGAAATCGCTGCAGCGCCCGGCTTTTTCCCAGTCGCCGTAGCGAGTCGGCTCCAGACCTTCGGGGCCGCCTGTTTCCTCGGGCTTTTCGCCGCGGGCGTCGGCTTTGGCGCGCGCCTTGCGGCCGGCTTCCTCGGCGACCATGTCGGCCTTGCGGCGCGAATCGACGCCCCTGACCTCGGGCTCAGTCTGGTTTTCCTTCTTCACCATGCCCGAAAGACTAGCCTTTAAAGGCACATGGCGGAACCTTATTTATCGCTTGTCGCACGACTGATCGGGTACAGAGAAGCATGAACTTTTTCAGCTGACGGCCATGACCGCGCTGTTCATGGGCTGCGGCCGGTTGCTGGGCGGTACGGGGGGCATATTCATCGTCAACCCGCTGCATGCCCGCGCGATTAGCGGGCTGTTCTCCACCCACCCGCCGATCGGCGAACGCATCCAGCGCCTGCGCGAAATGGCCGGCCAGGCGCCGACCGGGCGCGGCGGCCCGTGGGGATAAGCAGTTTCCGCTTGCGCCGGGTCTGTCCCAACCCCTAAACCCACCGCATGAAAGATGCCCGCGCCATTGCCCTTGAACTGCTGCAGGATGTGCTGCAGCGCGGCCGACCGCTTGACGAGGTCCTGGCCACGAACGCGGACCTGCCAGGGCTGGAAGCGCGCGACCGTGCATTCGCGCGGCTGTTGACCGCGACCGTGTTGCGACGGCTGGGCCAGATCGACGCGGCAATCGACGCACGGCTGGAGCGCCCGTTACCGGCCAACCGCAACATCGTGCGCGACATATTGCGGCTGGGCGTGGCACAAATCGCCCTGCTGGGCCTCGCCCCCCACGCCGCCGTGCATACCTCGGTCGAGCTTGTCGGCCATGGCGGACAGGCCGGCATGAAGGGGCTGGTCAACGCGGTGCTGCGCCGCATCGCCGAGGGTGGCCCGATCCCGCCGGAGGATCCCGAACATCTAAACGTCCCCATGTGGCTGTGGCAGGACTGGGAGACCGCCTATGGGGCGGAGACCGCCGGCGCCATCGCCCTGGCCCATCTCACCGAGGCGCCGCTCGACATCACCCTGAAATCGCCCGCCGACGCCGAAACCTGGGCCGAGCGGCTGGGGGCGGAAATTCTGCCGACCGGCACATTGCGCCGCGCCGCGGGCGGGGATGTGACCGCCCTGCCGGGCTTTACCGACGGCGCCTGGTGGGTGCAGGACGCCGCCGCCGCGCTGCCGACCCGAATGCTGGGCGATGTTTCCGGCCAGCGTATCGTCGATCTCTGCGCCGCGCCGGGCGGCAAGACCGCGCAGATGGCGGCGGCCGGCGCGCAGGTCACCGCCGTCGATATCTCGAAGAAGCGCTTGGAGCGACTGTCGGAAAACATGGAGCGCTTGGGCCTGGCCGTCGATACCATTGCCATTGATGCGGCCAAATGGACACCGGACAAGCCCTTCGACGCGGTGCTGCTGGACGCTCCCTGTTCATCGACCGGAACGCTGCGCCGCCATCCAGACATCGCCTGGAACAAAACACCGGCGGATGTAGCCAAATTGAAAATTGTTCAGGACCGGCTGCTCGCCGCGGCCCTGACGCTGGTCAAGCCAGGAGGGTTGGTCGTTTACGCTACCTGCTCCTTGCAGCCGGGCGAGGGAGCGGAGCGTATCGCGGCCCTGCTTGCCTCGGGCGCCGCCGTGGAGCGAGCGCCCGTTACCGTCGACGATTTGCCCGACCTGGCCGAGGCAATCACGCCTGAAGGGGACCTACGGACATTGCCTTGCCACTGGGCAGCGCGCGGTGGCATGGACGGTTTCTTCGCCGCGCGGCTACGCCGCCTGCCGTAATGCCGCCCTATTCAGGGTTCCCCGCTTGCGCGACGTGTGGAAAGCCTCTAGGAAAAAGGTCATGCAACAGCCGATCCGTATCGCCCCCTCGATCCTCTCCGCCGACTTCGCCAATCTGGGCGAGGAGATCCGCGCCATCGACCGCGCCGGTGCGGATTACGTACATATCGACGTTATGGATGGGCATTTCGTGCCGAACATCACCATCGGCGCCGGGGTCACCAAGGCCCTGCGCCCGCACAGTAAAAAAATCTTTGACGTGCATCTGATGATTTCGCCCGTCGACTCTTTCATCGAGGATTTCGCCAAGGCCGGCGCGGATATCATCACGGTCCATGTCGAGGCAACGCCACATGTGCACCGCACAATCCAGTTGATCAAGAGCTTGGGCAAGAAGGCGGGGATATCGCTCAACCCCTCGACCCCGGTTTCAGCCGTCGACTATCTGCTGGACGATCTCGATATGGTGCTGGTGATGAGTGTCAATCCCGGTTTCGGCGGGCAATCCTTCATCGAATCCCAGCTCGGCAAGGTAGCCGAGCTACGCCGCCGCATCGATGATTCGGGCCGAACCATCGACCTGGAAATCGACGGCGGGATTAATTTCGAAACCGCACCACGAGCCATCGCCGCTGGCGCCGACGTGTTGGTGGCGGGCACGGCGACCTTCACCGGCGGCCCCGACGCATACGAGGCCAATATCCGCCGGCTGCGCGGCGTGGATTGAATTGATGACCGAGCTTCCGGCACGTGTCCGCGGGGACCTGTCGGACCTGCTGCGGCGGTCGGTGCAGAATCTGTTTTCGCTGCCCGGCTATCGCCTGACTCTGGCCGGGCGAACCCCGGATACCTTGCAAATATCTCCGCCCGACCCCTGGCCGGGCCGCGCCGACCAGGGCGCGGCGGTGCTGGCCGAACGCTTTCACTTTACCGCGTGGGAGCCGGCCGCCGGTGGCGACATCTGGAACCCGCCAGAGGCGCCTTCGGAATGGCTGGTGGCAATGCATGGCTTTGTCTGGCTCAGGGACCTGACAATGCTGGGTGGGGACGAATCCCGCCAACAGGCCCGCCGCCTGACCGCTGATTGGATCGGCCGCAATGACCGCTGGTCGCTGCCCGCATGGCGCAGTGACGTCACGGCGGCCCGGATCGTCTCCTGGCTGTCCCACTACGATACATTTTTTGCCAGCGGCGAGGATCGTTTCCGCCAGGCGGTCCTCGGTTCGATTGCGGTCCAGCTTCGCCATCTTGACCGGGCATGGCGGCTGGAGACCGCGGGCGCCGATCGGATCGCCGCGTTGAAGGGCCTGATATATGGATCGCTCTGCCTGGGAAGCCGGGCGAAAACGGAACAGCGGCTCGCAATGCTTGAGCATGAACTGGAACGTCAGGTGCTGGCCGACGGCGGCCATGCGGAGCGAAACCCCGGCAAATTGCTGAATGTGCTGCAGGACTTGCTGGAGATAAGAGCGGCACTTGGCGTTGCCCAGTTCGAGGCGCCAGGTTCTATACAGCAGGCCATCGACCGCATGGCGCCGATGCTGCGCTATCTGCGCGGGGGCGACGGCATGCTGGGACGGTTCAACGGGGCGGGCGGTGAAGATCCGCTGATTCTCAGCGCCATACTCGAGCAGGCCAGCCCGCGCGGCAAACCCGCCGCGCGCGCGCCGGCCTTCGGCTTCGAGCGGATGTCCGCCGGCAAACTGACTATACTGGTCGATTCCGGCGCGCCGGCCGAGTCGCCCTGGGATGTGGGCGCTCATGCCGGCACGCTGAGCCTGGAGGTGACAGTCGGGCGCGAGCGGTTGATCGTGAATTGCGGCGCGGCGCCCTGCGACGGCGAACGATGGCAAATGGCCGAACGCGCCACCGCCGCCCATTCCACCATCACCGTCAGCGACCGGAATTCGAGCGAACTGCTCGCCAATGGCCGTATCGGCGGCCGGGTGGCAAAGGTGACGGCGGAGGGGGACAGCGCCGACGGCGCGACGCTGGTGGATATGAGCCATGATGGTTACCTGCGCTCCGACGGAATAACCCACCGGCGCCGAATATTTCTGTCCGACGACGGGGCTGATCTGCGTGGCGAGGATACGTTGACGGGGCGCGGCGGTGTTCCGTTCGCCGTGCGGTTCCATCTGCATCCCGCCGTCGATGCCAGCCTGTTGCAGAGTGGCAAGGACGCCCTGCTACGGTTGCCGCGCGGCGGCGGCTGGCGACTGCGCTGCAGCGAACCACTGGCGCTATCGGAAAGTATTTATTTCGAGGACGCTCCGGAACCCAGGCGAACCAGCCAGATCGTCATATCGGGCGTAACCGGGGATGGCGCGACCACGATCAAATGGGCGCTGCAGAGTTAATTTATTAGGCACGCCGCCAGGCAAAAGCGCGACTAGTGGTCTGTATCAGGGATATTGCGCTAATGGACGCGGCGCGGCCCCTTGCCACGCCAGAGACCGCGCTCTATGAAACCGGCCATCGAGCATGTTTCCAAACGAAACAACCAGGAATTCAACAATGTCCGACCAGAAAATCGCCTGCGCCCTTATCTCCGTCTCCGACAAGTCGGGACTGGTGGAGTTTGCGCGGTTCCTTGCCGAAAACGGGGTTGCGATCCTGTCCACCGGCGGCTCGGCGAAAATGCTGCGTGAATCGGACATAGCGGTCACCGAGGTCTCCGACCATACCGGCTTCCCCGAAATCATGGACGGCCGCGTCAAGACACTGCATCCGGCAATCCATGGCGGGCTGCTGGGACGGCGCGACAGCAAACAGCACAATCTGGCCATGTCGATCCATGACATCACGCCAATCGACCTGCTGGTCGTCAATCTCTATCCCTTCGAGGAGACCGTTGCGCGCGGCGGCGATTTCGACGCCTGCATCGAGAATATCGATGTCGGTGGCCCGGCGCTGATTCGCGGTGCCTCGAAGAACCATGAGTTCGTCACCGTCGTCACCGGTACCGGGGACTACCAGGCGGTCATGGACGAGATGAAGAAGAACAAGGGCGCCACCACGCTGGCGCTTCGCCGGCGGCTGGCCGCCAGGGCCTATGCCCGTACCGGCGCATACGACGCCGCCATTGCCGGCTGGTTCGAGCGCGAACTGGGCCAGGAACTGCCCGACCCGCTGGCCATGGGTGGCAAGCTGAAACAGACGCTGCGCTATGGCGAAAATCCGCATCAGAAGGCTGCCTTCTATACCGGCGGCGCGGCGCGGCCGGGCATCGCCAGCGCCGAACAGCTCCAGGGCAAGGAATTGAGTTTTAATAACCTCAACGATACGGATGCCGCGTTCGAGCTGGTCGCCGAGTTCGACGAACCAGCCATCGCCATCATCAAACACGCCAACCCCGCCGGCGTCGCCGAGGCCGACAGCCTGGCCGCCGCCTATGCCAGCGCCCTGGCCTGCGACCCGGTCAGCGCCTTCGGCGGCATCATCGCCGCCAACCGCGAGCTGGATGCCGATACCGCGCGCCAGATCGCCGAACTGTTCGCCGAGGTCGTCATCGCGCCGGGCGCCAGCGACGAAGCCAAGGCGATTCTGGCCGGCAAGAAGGCGCTGCGCCTGTTGCTGACCGAAAGCATGCCCGACCCGACAGCCGCCGGCCTGACCGCGCGCTCGCTGGCCGGTGGTTATCTGGTGCAGACGCGCGACACCGGGCGCGTACTCCAGAAAGACCTGAAGATCGTCACCAAACGCGCCCCCACCGCCGCCGAGATGCGCGACATGCTGTTCGGCTGGAAGGTCTGCAAACATGTGAAGTCGAACGCCATCGTCTATACCCGCGACAGCGCGACGGTGGGCATCGGCGCCGGCCAGATGAGCCGCGTCGATTCAGTGCGCATCGCCGCCCATAAATCCAGCGAACATGCCGGCACGCAGGGCTCGGTGGTCGCCTCCGACGCCTTCTTCCCCTTCGCCGACGGCCTGCTGGCGGCAATAGAAGCCGGCGCCACCGCCGCGATCCACCCCGGCGGCTCGATACGCGACGAAGAGGTAATCAAGGCAGCCGACGAAGCCGGCATCGCCATGGTCTACACCGGCATGCGGCATTTCCGGCACTGAGGCGGAGCGGATTTCGTTTACGGAAAACCAAACGACAGCGCCTGCCAGTCGTCCGGGCGGAAAATTTTCAATCCCTGGCGACCTTTCTTCGCGATCATCTGGGGTGTTTCATTTGTTGAAGAAATTTGAGCAGTATGGACCGCCGACAGATAGCTCGGTAGCAAAGCGTTTCCCCGCCAATACCGGCGAATAATCACTTCGGACGGAATATGGTGCCCGCCGTCGGCCACGCGGCTCGCCACACGCTGAATGCACAATTCCGGATCGGCGACCCACAGATATATCAGGCCGGTATTGTAGCCTGCATTTTTTGCTGTCTCCACGACTCGCAGCAAGGAACGGGTGGCGAGTGTTGTTTCAATGACAAAACTGCGGCGCTCCCGAATCGCCTCGTTACGTCGGGAAATCAATTTTCGACCCGCCGCAATCGCCTCTTTGTCGGGAAAACTGGGGGAAAAATTGCGCGCTATTTCATCGGCGTTCAGAAAATCGCCTCGGCCAGCAAGGTCGCTATAGTGTGTTTGCGCGAGGGTTGTCTTGCCGGCGCCGTTGGGGCCCGCCAGTATCCACATTTCGGGCGGCTTCATATGTATTCTCCCGCCTGTCCATGTCTATCTTCTTGAGTCGTTGACGCTTCCCGCCTGGATAGATCGCAACGAGATAACCGCGCGCGATTTGAAACACCGGGCGGCCCTTGGCATGCGTTTGCTCTATGGCGGTCGAAACCGCCTTGCGGTGATTTTTTAAAAGCCTGCTCTGCGTCATCGTCCAAAATCCGGGGATTGTCTGTCTGCCAATATAAGCGATACCCGTTAACGATTCCACTCTTCCTTATTTCCACCGCAGCAAATCGCGCCAGCCGGCCCTGGTCTTCAAACCCTTGCGGTGGAAATACACGAGCTGGGCGAAGGCGCGTCGGGGGCAGGGCGAGGGTCCAGTCGTAGAGCCAGTTCGGCGGATCGCGGTCGAGGCCGCGGCGCAACAGCGCCTTCCAGCGGTAACGCGGATATTCGCGGGCCAGCACCTGGCCCGGATCGGGACCATCGTCCAGCAAGTAGTCGGAAATCACCTGCGCGGCGCGGCGCCCATAGCGAAAGGCCGGGTGGATGCCGCCGGCGGTCAGCGGCGAGACCAGCCCGGCGGCGTCGCCGACCAGCAGCACGCGTTCGGCGGCAAAAGGGCGGACGGCGCCGCCAACCGGGATCGGGCCGCTGCGCCGCTCGACGATCCGGGCATTTTCAAAACCGAACACGCCCCGCAACTTGTCGATCAGGGCGTCCGTGCTGGGCTTTTCCCCCAGCCGGCCGGCCAACCCGATCTGGGTGACGCCGACACCAGGCACCGCCCAGCCGATATATCCGGGCGACAGGTTGCTATCGAGAAAACAGTGGAGCCGTTCCGGATCGATACCTTCTATGCCCTCGAATTCGGCCTCGACACCGACCAGCATGCGGCTGTTGGTTCCCAGCCCGAAACAGCGTGCCACGCTGGATCGCGCGCCGTCGGCGCCGACAAGATAGCGTGCGCGAATGGCCGGTTTGTCGAGAACGATTTCGTCGCCTTCGCGCCGCGCGCCCTCGAAGGCCTGGCCGAAAATCAATTCGGCCCCCGCGCGCGCTGCTTCCTCCGCCTGCCAGCGCAGAACGCCCCTTGTGTCGGTGGCCAGGAAATAATAGCCCGGAGACTCCAGGTCGATCTGCTTCATGCCCGGCGCATAGAGCCGCACGCCGCGGACCTTGCGGGTGAATTGTGTCGGGATATGGAGCTCGTCGGCCGCTTCCTTGATGATAATCCCGGTGGTGTGGAGCTGTATGCCGGCTTCAGACTTCTTTTCGATCACCACGACCCTCAGGCCGCGCTCGGCGGCGACGCGCGCGCAGACCAGCCCGGCGAATCCGGCCCCGATGATTACGAGATCGTAACTGTCGCTCAATGCGGGGGCTCCCGCACGGGGATCAACAGCAGCAACCCGACCACAAGAAAGACCAGAATGGTCGCCATGCCGGCCCGCTGGCTATCGAACAGGGCCGTCGCGAAGCCGAAGGCAATCGGGCCCATGAATGCGGTGGCCTTGCCCGACAGGGCATAGAGGCCAAACATTTCCGTGCGCAGATTTTCCGGCGCCAGGCGCGCCATCATCGATCGGCTGGCGGACTGCGCCGGCCCGACAAACACACCCAGCGCCATGCCAATGACCCAGAAAGCGGTTTTCGACTCGACAACAAGCGCTCCCGCCCCCAGCCCGATCAGGGCAACCAGCGAAATCACGATCACCGGTTTGGCGCCGATCCTGTCGTCGGCCCAGGCGAAGGCCAGTGAACCGACGCCCGCCGTCACATTGAGCGCGATCCCGAACTGTATGACTTCGCCGAAATCCATCCCGAAAGTTCCCGCCGCATAAATCCCGCCGACCGCGAACAGGGTCACCAGACCATCCGCGTAAAACATACGGGCCACAAGAAAGCGTAGAATTGCGCCGTAATTGCGGATGTTGCGGATCGTTGCCCGGAGCGTCGCCAGCCCCTCGCGCACCGCGCGTGACACACCAACCCCGGTCGAGGGCCGGTCGGGGGTAAACAAAAACAACGGCAGCGAAAACAGCGCGAACCAGGCGGCCGCCAGCAACACCACGGCGCGGACATGTGCCGCATCCTCGGTCGGGATGCCAAACAACGGCGTATCGGTCTTGACGAACCCGAACAGCGCGATCACCAGACAGGCCAGCCCGCCCGCATAACCCAAGCTCCAGCCCCAGCCGGAGACCCGGCCCACCCGATCAGAGCCCGCGAGGTCCGGCAGCATGGCGTTGTAGAACACCATTGCGAACTCAAAAGCGATGCTGGACAGCATCACGAAGACCAGCGCCCACACAATGTCGCCGGAGTCGGGCCGCGTGAACCATAACAGCGCGGTGGCCATCACGCCGGCCATGGTCAGCACCGCGAGCCAGGGTTTGCGCCGGCCGCCTCTATCCGCGATAGCGCCCAGGACCGGGCTGAACAGCGCCACCGCCAGGCCGGCGATGCCCACCGCGTAACCCCAGGCCGCGGTCCCCGATTCGGGGGTTTCGGCGACGGCGGTGATGAAATAGGCGCCAAACACGAAGGTGGTCACCACGGTGGGATAGGCCGAATTGGCCCAATCGTAGAGGCACCATGAAAAGATCGCCCGCTTCCCCGCCATGCTTCCCCGTCTTTCCGCCATTGGCAATTCTCTCCCCAGTCCATAATACCAAGGCTCGCCGATAATGACACATTTGATGGCGCGCGGCGGTCCGCCGGGCAGGCGCGATCCGCAGAGCGATGCTTGCCGCATCGGTCAAGGGCCGCAACGCACCCGGCGGGCCGCCGCGCGCCACCGAAGGCCGGTCTCCCTTGACCGCTCGCGGCGTCGCGCTCCTCTTGTGGTGAGCAACACCACGGCGCGAATCGCTCCTGACGGGCGGACAAGGGAGACCGGTCAAATGTGTCATTATCGGCGAGCCTTGGTATAACATGTCGGGCAATTGGATAGAACCATGGACGTTGAACAGGAGTGAGACAGAATGTTGATCGTTACAACCGATACTATCCAAGGCAGGCAGGTTGCCGATTATCTGGGCCTGGTCGCCGGCCAGGCCGTTTACGGTGCCAACATATTGCGCGATTTTTTCGCCGGCATCACGGACGTTATCGGTGGCCGGTCCAGCGGTTACGAGACGGTGTTGATGGACGGCGCGTCGGCCGCGATCAAGGACATGGAAGGCTACGCCGAGGAACTGGGCGCCAACGCAATCATCGGCGTCAGCATCGACTATGAAACCATGGGCAAGGATAACTCCATGCTGATGGTCTCGGTCACCGGCACGGCGGTGAAGCTGGTCTAAGGCGTTCCGTTCAACGCCCCGCCAGCGTCCTCAACTCGCGGTTGACGACGGCCAGCATGGCGAGATCGGGGGTGGGGGCAGCGATGATTTCGGCCAGTAGCCCTTCGACGCGATCCACCGCCTCGGCGCGCCCGCCGGCCCAGGCTTTAACAGCATCCATGCCAGTCTCGCCGTTGGTCAGCGCCGCAGTGGTCAGGTCGTTCTGATGACCCCACATATCGTTAATGATGGCCGCCAGCGCCAATCGCTGCCAATGGGTATCGGCAGGCATGGCCCCGGCGGCGCGGCGCAGCCAATCCAGCTTGAACCGGTCACCGATCAGGAAATAAGCAGCGCCGGCGTCTTCCACTTTCTGGCCCGCAACGCGGGCAATTCGCACGATGTCGGGCGCCGACGACAATGCCTTCAGCCGCCCGATGCGCGCCGCCAGTTCCGCCGGCACGCCGGGTTGCGCATAACGCTTGGCTCGCGCCGCCGTATCGCGCCGTTGGTCGGGCGCCAGGATGTCGTCCAGCACCGCCGATAACCGCTGAACGCCTTCATGGAATTCCTCGATCAGGGCGGTGATGTCCAACGGGTGGGCGCAATTACCCAGGAACCAGGGCGTGATACGCCACAGTGTGTGCACGGTCTGCAGCAGCATGCGCGTCTGCGAACTGGCCGGCGCCACATTGTCCAGTGCTTCTATCTCGTCCCACAGGCCGCGCAGCTCGAAGACCTCGCGCGAGATCGTATAGGCGCGCACGATGGCCGGCACGTCCTTCCCGGTCCCGACCTGCATCTCATTGATAAAGCCCGCCCCGGTGCGGTTGATGATGGAATTGGTGAGGCCAGTGGCTATGATTTCGCGGCGCAACTGATGGCGTTTGATGGCATCCGGGTATTTTTCGCGAATTGGTTTGGGGAAATAGCGCGCCAGATCATCGCCCAGGATCGGGTCATCGGGCAGATTAGATTCCAGCAGCGCGTCGTAAGTCACGATCTTGGCATAGGCCAGCAGCACCGACAATTCGGGTCGAGTCAGCGGCAAGCCGTGGCCGTGGCGTTCGGCCAGCGCTTCGTCGTCGGGCAGAAATTCCAGCGCCCGGTCCAGCCGGCCGGCGCGTTCCAGCGAGCGCATCAACCGCTGCTGCTCGTCCATGCGATCGACGCCCTGATGGTGGGTAACCGTCAGTGACTGGGTCTGCTGATAATTGTCGCGCAGCACAAGCGCGGAGAGTTCCTCCGTCATTTCCTCCAATAGCTTGTCGCGTTGTTTGCGCGAGATCTTCCTGCGCGCCATCAGATCGCCCATAAGGATCTTGATATTCACCTCATGGTCGGAGGTATCGACGCCGGCGGAATTATCGATGGCGTCGGTATTCAGCCGGCCACCCGTCAAACTGTATTCAATGCGCGCGCGCTGAGTCATGCCCAGATTGGCGCCCTCGCCAATCACCTTGCAGCGCAGGGCCGGGGCATCGACACGCAGCGCATCGTTGGCGCGGTCGCCGGCGTCCACATGGGTTTCGCCGGACGACTTCACATAGGTGCCGATACCGCCGAACCACAGCAAATCCACCTGCGCCGCCAGCATCGCCTTGAGCAATTCCGCCGGGGTCAGTTTGTCCGCCTTGATATCGAACAGCTTTTTCATCTCGGGCGTAATATCGACCGACTTGGCGCGCCGCTCGATCACCCCGCCACCCTTCGAGATCAGCTTGGCGTCGTAGTCGGCCCAGCTACTGCGCGGCAGGTCGAACAGCCGTGCACGTTCGGCGAAGCTCTTTTTCACGTCCGGGTCGGGATCGATGAAGATATGCAAATGGTTGAAGGCGCCGACCAGCCGAATATGCTCGCTGAGCAGCATGCCGTTGCCGAACACGTCGCCCGACATGTCGCCGACACCCATTACGGTAAAGTCCTGTGACTGGGTGTCACGCCCCATCTCGCGGAAATGGCGCTTGACCGATTCCCAGGCGCCGCGCGCGGTGATGCCCATCTTCTTGTGGTCATAGCCCGCCGACCCGCCCGAGGCGAAGGCGTCGTCCAGCCAGAAATCGCGCTCTTGCGCGATGCCGTTGGCGATGTCGGAGAATGTAGCGGTGCCCTTGTCGGCCGCCACCACCAGATAGGGATCGGGCACGTCCTTCTGGACCACCCGATCCGGGGTCACGATGTCGTCGCCGACGCGGTTTTCAGTAATGTCCAGCATGGCGGCAATGAAGGTTTTATAGCAGGCGATGCCCTCGGCCTGCAGCGCCTCGCGGTCACCCGGCAGCGGGGGCTGCTTCAACACGAAACCGCCCTTGGAACCGACCGGTACGATCACCGCATTCTTGACCTGCTGCGCCTTGGCCAGCCCCAGAACCTCGGTGCGGAAATCCTCGCGCCGGTCCGACCAGCGCAGACCGCCGCGCGCCACCGGCCCGAAACGCAGATGTACGCCTTCCAGCCGCGGGCTGTAGACGAAAATTTCACGGAAGGGCCGGGGTTCGGGTAATTCGTCCAGCCGGCTTGCATCGAATTTCACCGAGATATAGGGCTTCGGCTCGCCGTCTTCGCCTCGCTGGTAGAAATTCGTTTTCACTGTCGAATGGATGGCGTTCAGGAAGCGCCGGATGATGCGGTCCTCGTCCAGGCTTTCGACATTTTCGAGTAACTCTTTGATTTCCTTCGCAAGTCCGGCCTCAAGAACATCCGATTCTCCCATGAAATCGGGATCGAAGCGGGTCTCGAACAGCTCCGCCAGCAGGCGGGCGATCACCGGATTATTGGCCAGCGTGTCTTCCATGTAATCCTGGCTGAAGGGGATCGCGACCTGGCGCAGATATTTGCAGTAGGCGCGCAACACCGCCACCTGGCGCCAGCCCATCCGCGCGCTCACCACCAGTCTGTTGAAACCGTCGTTTTCCAGTTCGCCGCGCCAGATACGGGCGAAGCTTTCGTGGAACGGGTCGCGCACCGCATCGAAATCGATGGCGCGGCCATCGCGGGCGCGGAGTTCAAAATCATGAATCCAGACGGTCCGGTCCTCGCGCGCGGGCGCGACCCCATAGGAATCCTCGCCCAGCACCTTCAGCCCCATATTCTCCAGCATCGGCAGCACATCCGACAGCGCCACCGGATCGCCCGAATGGTAAATCTTGAACCGGAATTCGTCCTCTCCGGCCTCGATCGGGTGATACAGGTTCATCCCCAACTTGCCGGTTGCCAGCACCCGGTCGACACGGCCGATATCGTAAACCGCCGCATGGGCGGAAAATACTTCGGTGTAGGCGACGGGGAAGGCATCCTCGTGGCGCGCAAAGCTTTGCAGCCCGGCCTCTTCGCCGCCGGCTTCGATCAGGGCCTGCTTCAACCTGTCGCCCCAGGATCTGCCGGCCTCGACCAGACGCATCTCTATTTCCCGGGGGTCATATTCGGGGATCGCGCCCGGTTCCGTCTCGATAATGAAATGCAGACGGCTCAGCACATCGTCGCTCATCCTGGTGTAGCGGCCGGCAATCTCGCCGCCGAAGGCGTCTGTCAGGATACGCTCACAATCCATGCGCAGCTTGGTGTTGTAACGGTCGCGGGGGACATAAACGAAAGCCGATATGAAACGCTCGAAAGGATCGCGGCGCAGGAACAGGGCGATGCGCTGGCGTTCCTGAAGCTGCACGATGCCGCGGGCAATCTCATAAAGATCGTCATCGCCGATCTGGAACAGCTCGTCGCGCGGGTAGCTGTGCAGGACATGCAGCAGGGACTTTCCGGCATGGCTGCGCGGGTCGTAACCCAGCCGTTCCAGCAGCGACCGCGCCTTCTGACGCAGGATCGGTATATCGCCGGGGCCCTGGTTGTAGGCGGCGGACGTGAACAGTCCGACGAACAGCCGGACGCCTGCTATGTTGCCCGCCTTGTCGAAGCGCTTGACGACGATGGCGTCCAGCTGCACCGGCCGGTGCACGGTCGAACGCCAGCTGGTCTTGGACAACACCAGGATATGCGGTTCGCGAAGGTAATCCTGGATCTCGCCCGGCAGGTGTCCGAGATTGCGCAACCCATGAAAAACCAGCACCTCCGGATCCTCCAGAAGTCCGAGGCCGCTTTCCTCGCGCATGCGTATCTGAGCCTTGCGGCCCTCGCCCTCCAGATCCATCTCGCGATAGCCGAGGAAGGTGAAATTGTCGGCCAACAGCCATTGCAGGAAGGCTATGGTTTCCTGCGTTTCTTCCGCGGCCACTGTCTTCGGCGGGGTTTTCGTGAATTCCCCGGTCAGGCCTTCCACATGATCCAGCATCGGGCGCCAGCCGCTTACCGCCGCGCGCACATCGGCCAGGGTGTCCGACAGCTCGCTCTCGATCTGGCGCAGCAATTCCGGGGCGCTCTGCTCGTCTATCTCGATATGCATGCAGGATTCCGGGATCGCGCCATTGCCTCCATCGCCGCGGGGTTTCAGCGACAGAGCCTTGCCGTCCTCGCCGCGCTCAGCCAGAATTTGCGGATGGACCACCAGATGAACGGTAAGGTCGCGCCGGTTCAACGCCATGGTCACCGAATCCACCAGGAACGGCATGTCGTCATGGACGATTTCGACCACCGTGTGCGGCGAGTGCCAGCCATGCTTCTCGACCCGCGGGTTCAACGCCCTGATCTTGGCTTTGCCCGGCTTGCGCTGGGCCGCGAACTGCCACAGCGACAACGCCGCGCCGTAAAGATCCTCGGGATCGGCGCCGACGATATCCTCGGCCGCGATGTCCTCGTAATAATGCCGGATGAACTGCTCCGCGCCCTCGGCCCGTCCACCCGAAAATCGGCCATGCAGTTTGGCGACGATCGATTCAATCGCCTCCTGTTTCAGCGTCGTGGTTCGCGGTGCCATCTCGTCCCTTTCCACCCGCAACGGGCGCGACGTGATTGATTTCCCCAGAGTAGCGTATTTTTCCTACTGTGAAAACGCCGGAAATGCCTGGTAACGGTCTTCCCTGTGCGGAATCAATTAATACGCTCTTGAGTCGCGTGGGCAAGGGGGATTGCGGTAAATTCGGCGTGGTTACGAGGGTTTGTGCGGCGAAACACACATAGCCGTGAACCTGATTTCGATCATGGCCGCCAACCCCGACGGCGCCGGGCGGCACTCGGCGCCACGAGGACGAAGGAGCCACACGCCGCTCGGGGGCAAGCCGGGTTCGATCCGGCCGGAATCGGTAGCTCCCGTCTGGCGTATCAGCCGATCACGGGAGAACCTCGTTATCAGCCATTCAGTGGGAGAGCTTTCGCCTTTGCAAATCAAGTTGCGCAATCCGTCGATTTCGAATCCGACAACACCGATGCCTGCGTCCCAGCTAGCGCGCTGCTGCATCATCTCGAACGTGCCGGCCCCCGAGGGAAATCCCGACGCGGCCACGATGGTTGGCTCGGCAAGCGTTTCGATTATGTAACTGTCTCCGCCATAGTAATCCTCGGCGTTGATTAGAAACGTCGCTTCCGCGGAGGGGCCCATCCGGTCAAGCAAATCAGTATCCAAGGTCAGGTTCGTCGTGTCCGGTCCCAACTCGAATCTGCGGTCGCCAACCGCAACCACGACCGGCGCGGGCTGGTTCAGCCTCCATCGCAAAGACACGTCAGTACCAGGACAGCGATAAGCCGGCTCGACACTAACCTCTTCGAAGTAAAATGCCGGCAGACCCGGCTCCGTCGCCATGATCGAGGCAATCCCGAGGGCAAAAACGACCGCCAAGGCCAGCTTCCGCAAATATTGTCTGATCATATCCCTGTCCTTGGCGTCGGGGTGACGGGCTGCATGATAAGCAGGGCCACCGCCGCGCCCGCCGGCGCGGCCAGCAGGTCCAGCGGGTCGAAGGCGCCGGGCATGCCTATGCCGGTAATTTCCATGAAGGCCGGGTGCTGGGCGGCCTCGAACAGCCAATTTATCGCAACCCAAATGCCGCATACTGCCAGCCGTGCCCGTCGCGTCGGCTCCAGAAACGCCGCGGTTATCAAAGCGAAAGCCAAGGCGTGAAGGAATGTCGGTAGGGGCCCCGCCAGCGGGCCTAGAAACCCGCTGTCATACGCCATCCCCGCCGGCAGGAATGCGACAGACCCCGCCGGCCGGTCCAGCGCATAGACCAGCACGCCCATCCCAAGCGCCGACAGCCCCAGAATGAACAGCTTTGCTGGCCGCCGCGCCGTCACGATCACGGATCGCACCATTCCCGCCCCTTCCTTTATCGTTCGGGATTCGAGTATAGGACGAAAAATTTACAAAGCATGAAAGCAGGCAACAAAAAACCGCCCTGGCGGCGGCTTGTTCGGCGAGGCATTGGAGCGGGCGATGAGATTCGAACTCACGACCTAAACGTTGGCAACGTTTCGCTCTACCCCTGAGCTACGCCCGCATTCCGATGCACTATATAAGGCCGCCGCGTTCCGGCGTCCATAGCGGCGCGCATAATACGCAAAGAAGCGCGCAATGCAAGGGGGTGATTGGGGCTTTTTTGCCGCGCGTCCGCAATGAGAACGGGACTTGCGGAAAGACCCCATGAAAGCTAAGAATTTCGCCCCATGGATAATACACCACCCTTCGACGACGCAGGCCTGTTCGCGCGGCTGGACGAACTGGGCCTGACGCATAAGACGGTCGAGCATGAGGCGCTCTTTACGGTCGAGCAATCGCGCGCGCTGCGCGGCAATCTGGACGGCGCCCATATCAAGAACCTGTTTCTGCGCGACAAGAAGCGCCGCATGTGGCTGGTCACCGTGCTGGAAAACCGCGAGATGGATTTGAAGGCGCTGCGCCACCGGATTGGCGCGCAGGGCAATCTTTCCTTCGGCAACGCCGACCTGCTGATGCAGCATCTGGGCATCATTCCCGGCGCGGTCACGCCCTTTTCGGTCATCAACGACCGCGACGGCAATGTCACAATGGTGCTGGACAAGGCGTTGACCGATGTCGACCCGGTCAACGCCCACCCCCTGCGCAACGACCGCACCACCGCGATTTCTCCCGGCGACCTGATGGCGTTCCTGGAGGCCGAAAACCATGCGCCGCTGGTTCTGAATTTCGACGAAGAATAGAAATGGCCAGGGCCTTGCCATAAACAGACTCAGCGGCCATCTAACTCGCTGACAGCTTCATGCGCTCCAAGGGTAACGAAAAAAGAAAGTCTTGAAGGAAATTATGGAACAACTGATAGGCCTGCCGGAAGGTGGCGAATCCGTTATTATCGACGCCACCGACGCCACCTTCGTTGAAGAGGTGATCGAGGCCAGCAAGACCGTGCCGGTGATCGTGGATTTCTGGGCCGCCTGGTGCGGGCCCTGCAAGCAATTGACGCCGATGCTGGAAAAAGCGGTCAAGGCCGCGGCTGGCAAGGTCAAGCTGGTCAAGGTCAATACCGACGAAAACCAGGCGGTGGCACAGCAGTTACAGGTTCAATCCTTGCCGACGGTTTACGGTTTCGTCGACGGCAAGGGCGTGGACGGTTTCATGGGCGCGCAGCCGGAATCGAAGATCAAGGAATTCATCGAAAAGATGATTCAGGCCGGCGGCGGGCAGACCGGGCCGTCCCCGGTGGATCAGGCGCTGGAACAGGCGGGCGCGGCGCTGACGAGCGGCGACGCGGCAGCGGCTGGCGCTATCTACGGGCAGATCCTGCAGCACGATCCCGAGGAGATCCGCGCCATGGCGGGCCTGGCCAACTGCTTGCTGAAGGAAGGCCGGATAGACGACGCCAGGGCCGCGCTGGATTCCGTTCCCGCGGCCAAGGCGAACGACCCGGAAATCGCCGCGGTGCGTTCCGCCATCGATCTCGCCACCAGCACGGCCGGGCTTAGCGGCGATACGGCGGAATTGCGGGCGAAGGTGGAGGCCGCCCCGGCGGACCATCAGGCGCGGCTGGATCTGGCGCTGGCGCTGTACGCCGCAAACGACGCCGCCGGCGCGATCGACGAACTTCTGGAGATCATCCGGCGCGACCGGGAATGGAACGACGAGGAAGCCCGCAAGCAACTGATCAAGATATTCGAGGCGCTGGGACCGGCCGATCCGCTGGTTATGGAATCGCGCCGCAAATTGTCGTCCATATTGTTCTCATGAGCCCGTTCAACCCGCAATTCCAGGACCTCCCGGCGGCCATTCCGGTGTTTCCGCTGCCCGAGGTCCTTCTGTTGCCGGGCGGAATGCTGCCATTGAACATTTTCGAGCCGCGCTACCTTGCCATGGTGCAGGCGGCGATTCAGACCGACCGCATGATCGGCATGGTGCAGCCGCTGTCGACCGAAGGTTTGACGGGCAACCCGGCGCTATACGATACCGGTTGCGCCGGGCGCATCAGCCGATTCGAGGAAACACCGGACGGGCGCATCCTGGTTTCGCTCAAGGGAGTCTGCCGCTTCGACATCGCCGGGGAGATGGCGCCGCGAAACGGCTATCGTTGCGTGGAGACCGACTGGTCGCCCTATGAAGCCGATCTCATGCCCGGTTCGGGCGTTTGCCTGGACCGCGGGCGCCTGTTCCCGGCCCTGCGCGGATATTTCAGGCAGCATGGGATCGAGGCCGATTGGGAAACCCTGGGCGAGGCGCCGGACGAACGGCTGGTGACATGCCTTTCGATGATCTGCCCCTTCGGCGCGTCCGAAAAACAGGCGCTGCTGGAGGCGCCGGATGCCCATGGGCGGGCGGAAATACTGACAACCCTGATTGAAATGGACACGGGCGAGCATGATTGCAGCCCGGTGCGCCAGTAA
>JADFVY010000223.1 GCA_015222795.1 Pseudomonadota bacterium
GCGCCGCCGTCGCGGACGTGATCGACGTGTTGCAGATCCCCGCCTTCCTGTGCCGCCAGACCGACCTGCTGCTGGCGGCGGCCGCCACGGGCCGGGCGATCAACGTCAAGAAGGGCCAATTCCTGGCGCCCTGGGACATGGCGAACGTCGCGAAGAAAATCACCGAGGCCGGCAATAACAACGTGATGCTGTGCGAGCGCGGGGCGAGCTTCGGCTATAACACGCTGGTCTCCGACATGCGGTCGCTGCCCATCATGGCGCAGACCGGCCATCCCATCGTCTTCGACGCGACGCACTCGGTGCAGCAACCGGGCGGGCAGGGGGCTACCTCGGGCGGCCAGCGCGAGTTCGTGCCGGTGCTCGCCCGCGCCGCCATCTCCATCGGCGTCGCCGCGGTCTTCATGGAAGTCCACCAGGACCCCGACAACGCGCCGTCGGACGGCCCCAACATGGTCTATCTCGACAAACTGCCGGGTATTCTGGAAGAGCTGCTGGCGTTCGACAGGTTGGCCAAGGCGAACCCGGTTCATATCTGAGCAGGAATAACGCCCGCTCAGACCGAACCCGCGTTGAATTTCTTCTTCGCAAGCGTGACGGCGACCGTGGCCTCGCCGACTTCGAGCGCCGCGATTACCAGACACAGCCACCAGGCATTGCCGATCATCCATTCCGCATTGTCATGGCCAAGAAAATACGCCACCGGGGAAAGCGCCAGCAGGCTGGAGATGACGGCGGCCTGTATTGCGATATAGGTTTTGTACTTCAGGCTAAAGACCACAAAGTTAATGTTCATGTTGTCGTACATAACTGCTTCCTTGAAAAAATATAAAAAATATAGCGCCATTCAGAAGGTGGGGGCGCTTCGCCGAAGATAGACCGAATGTGGCGAAAGATCATCCGTATTTCGCTCACGCCGCCAATATCGCCGCGGGCATAATCGTCTTCCCGCCTAAACACTTGATCGTGACCCGCCCGCATTGTATGCCCACGGCGGGCCACGTCCGGTGGCCGGTTCCGCGCAAACGAGGGGATTCCCATGACCGCCATCGTCGATATTCACGCTCGCGAAATTCTGGATAGCCGGGGTAACCCCACGGTCGAGGTTGATGTTGTCTTGGAATCCGGAGCGGTGGGCCGGGCGGCCGTGCCGTCGGGGGCGTCGACGGGAACCCATGAGGCGCATGAGCTGCGCGACGGCGGGGCGCGTTACGGCGGCAAGGGCGTGCGCAACGCGGTCGACGCCGTCAATGGCGAGATTTTCGACACGCTGTCGGGGCTGGACGCCGACGACCAGTTGGCCATCGATCGCATGATGATCGAACTGGACAGCACCGCGAACAAGGGGCGTCTTGGCGCCAACGCCATCCTCGGCGTCAGTCTTGCCGTGGCCAAGGCGGCGGCCGAGGATTCGGGGCTGCCGCTGTTCCGCTATGTCGGCGGCGCCTATGCGCGAACCCTGCCGGTGCCGATGATGAATATCATCAATGGCGGCGAGCATGCCGACAACCCGATCGACATCCAGGAATTCATGGTGATGCCGGTGGGCGCCGACAGCATGGCCGACGCGATCCGCGTCGGCGCCGAGATTTTTCATGCGCTTAAAAAAGGCCTGAGCGAGGCCGGGCATAATACCAATGTCGGCGACGAAGGCGGCTTTGCCCCCAACCTGGCCTCGGCCGAGGCGGCGCTGGACTTCATCATGAAGGCGGTCGAGGGCGCCGGCTACAAACCCGGCGAGGATATCATGCTGGCGCTGGATTGCGCGGCGACGGAATATTACGCCGACGGTAAATACAATATGAAAGGCGAGGGCAAGGTGCTCGACTCCGCCGCCATGGTGAAATACCTGGCGGACCTGGCCGCGCGCTACCCGATTTTTTCCATCGAGGACGGCATGTCCGAGGACGACTGGGACGGCTGGGTGGCGCTGACCGGTGAAATCGGGGGCAAGGTCCAGATCGTCGGCGACGATCTGTTTGTCACCAACCCGGATCGCCTGCGCGACGGCATCGCACGCGGCGCGGCCAATTCCATCCTGGTCAAGGTGAACCAGATCGGGTCCCTGAGCGAAACACTGGAGGCGGTCGAGATAGCCCATCGCGCGGGCTTCAGCGCGGTGATGTCGCATCGCTCGGGCGAAACCGAGGATGCCACCATCGCAGACCTCGCCGTGGCCACCAATTGCGGGCAAATCAAAACCGGTTCGCTGTCGCGCTCCGACCGGCTGGCGAAGTACAATCAGCTTATCCGCATCGAGGAGATGCTGGGCGAGGATGGCGTCTATGCGGGGAAATCGATCCTGAAGGCTTGATTTTTCCCCTAATGCGAGTCTGTGGGCTGTAAGGGCGCATCCTATGGAATCATATTGGAATCAAAGACTCTTTTTTAGTTGACGCGCGACTCGGGGAGTGATTCGATGCCCCCATGCTCATGCTCAAGGAACTTCGGCGCCAGGGCCGACAAATTATAGGGTCGATCCTGGGGGTCGCCGTCATCGGCTATTTCACCTTTCACGCCGTGCAGGGCGACCGTGGCCTGCGCGCATACTTCGCGCTCAATCTGCAAACCGAACTGGCCCGCGAGGAACGCGATGCCCTGCGCCACGACCGCATGATGATCGAACGGCGGGTAAACCTGTTGAAGCCGGAAAGCCTTGATCTCGACATGCTGGACGAGCGGGCGCGTATTGTCCTTAACAAGGTCCACGAGGACGATTTCGTTATTTTTCGGGCGAGATAGCGCTGGTTGAAAATCCGGATGGCGCCAGGCGCGCGAATGTTGCGTATGGGCCTGAATTTACGCGATGTTTATTGCGAATTTTACGTCTAAAGTTTTATAGATGAACCAAAATCAGGCCAGTTCTCTGTTTTATAATAAAAAACAATAGCTTAGTTAGTTCTTGTAAAAAACGGCATGGCCACTTAGGGTGCGCGATGAAAGGGACATTTCGTCCGTATCCACCATTTTCCCGGACCCATCGTTGGAGAATGACATGGCCAAGGCCGTTGCCAAGCGTAAACCACGCGCCAAACCTAATAAATCGACCGCGTCACCTAACGATTTTCTCCATTATTACCGTGAGATGCTACTGATCCGCCGGTTCGAGGAAAAGGCGGGGCAGCTCTATGGCATGGGGCTGATTGGTGGCTTCTGTCACCTCTATATCGGCCAGGAAGCGGTCGTTGTGGGCGCCCAGTCGGCGGCCCGGCCGGAAGACGCCCTGATCACCAGCTATCGCGACCACGGCCATATGCTGGCCTGCGGCATGGATCCGCGAGGCGTGATGGCGGAGCTGACCGGGCGCGCCGGCGGTTATTCCAGGGGCAAGGGCGGCTCGATGCATATGTTCAGCCGCGAAAAGAACTTTTATGGCGGCCATGGCATCGTCGCGGCCCAGGTGCCGATCGGCACCGGCATCGCCTTCGGCTTCAAATACAAGGGCCTCGACAATGTCTGCCTGACCTATTTCGGCGATGGCGCGGTCAATCA
>JADFVY010000224.1 GCA_015222795.1 Pseudomonadota bacterium
AATTTCACCCTGCCGGTGATGACCATGGCGCTCTACGGCATGGGCTATATCGCGCGCATGACCCGCGCCTCGATGGCCGAGGTGATGACTTCGCAATATATTCGCACGGCGCGCCTGAAAGGTCTGTCCTTCGGCGCAATCGTCATGAAGCATGCACTGCGCAACGCGCTGATTGCCCCCTTCACGGTGATCATGCTGCAGTTTCCCTGGCTGCTGACCGGCGTGGTGATCGTCGAGAAACTTTTCAATTACAAAGGGTTCGGATGGATCCTGGTGGAGGCGGCCGATAACAACGACATCGACCTTCTGCTGTCCTGTTCGATCGTTTCGGTGGCGGTGGTCATTGTGACCCAGCTGATATCCGATGTCGGCTACGCCTATCTCAACCCCCGCATCAGAGTGAGGTAGGCATCATGGAACCCCTTGGCTTCTTCGAGATCTGGGGCGGTGTTATCGGCCGCTTCTGGCCGGTCTGGCTCTGCATGATCGCCATCATGGGCGGAAGCTTCGCCTTCAAGTCCCGGTTGGGGCTCTACGGCCGGCTCTATGACAGCAATGTCGGGATGATCGGGCTGGGCATCGTGCTGTTCTGGGTGCTGACCGCTATTTTCCCCGACGTTATTGCGACCTTCAATCCGCTTGAACAGTTCGGCTCGATCAAGCGCAAGCCGCCCGGCACCATCGAGATCGAAACTGGTGTTGCATCCTATTTCGGCGGCGACAATCTGGGCCGCGACCTGTTCAGCCGCATGGTCCATGGCTCGACCTTCGTGTTGACCGTGGCCCCGGCGGCGACGCTGGTGGCCTATATGGTGGGTATCGCGCTGGGCCTGCCCGCCGGCTATTTCGGCCGCAGGATCGACGCCGTCCTGACCTTCATCGCCAACCTTGTGCTGGCCTTCCCGGTTATCCTGCTGTTCTACCTGCTGGTGACCCCGGGCGTGCGCGAGACCGCGATCCCCAATGTGATGTCTGGCGTGTTCTTCGCTTTCCCGATCATCTTCTTCGGCCTGTTGTTCTATAGCCGTTATTACACGCGGCCCCGGCTGCTGGCGGTCCAGATGACGGTGACCGTTGTCCTGGGCGCCTGGCTTTATGCCGGGCTGGTGTTCGACGCCGACCCGCTGGGCATCGTTAGCCTCGATCCCAACGAGTTGAATGTCTTCGCTGCCGTTGTCTTCGCCTCCTCGCCCGGCGTGTTTCGCATCGTGCGCGGCCTGACCATGGACATCAAGACACGCGACTATGTGGCCGCCGCCCAGACAAGGGGCGAGAATCCCTGGTACATAATGCTGTGGGAAATCCTGCCCAATGCGCGCGGGCCGCTGATCGTCGATACCTGCCTGCGCATCGGCTATACGACGATCCTGCTGGGCACGCTCGGTTTCTTCGGGTTGGGGCTGGCGCCGGAATCGCCGGACTGGGGATCGATGATCAACCAGACCCGCGGCTTCATCCGCATCGCGCCCACCATCGTGCTGCCGCAGACCATCGCGCTGGCCATGCTGGTGCTTGGGCTTAACCTGCTGGCCGACGGGCTGCGCGAACAGTCGTTGAAGGATTGAGGGGTATAAAGCCATGACCGAACCGATCCTGGAAATCGAAAACCTGTCGATCTCGTTCTTCACCCGGGCCGGCGAAATTCCCGCCGTGATGGATTTTTCCTGCAAGGTGATGCCGGGCGAGGCCATGGGGCTGGTGGGCGAGTCCGGCTGCGGCAAGTCCACGGTGGCGCTGGGCATCATGCGCGACCTGGGCAATAACGGGCGCATCGTCGGCGGTACCATCAAGTTTCGAGGCGAAGACCTGACCAACATGGCGGAACCCGAGCTGCGCAAAATTCGCGGCTCGGCCATTGCCATGGTCTACCAGGAGCCGATGGCCAGCCTGAACCCGGCCATGAAGGTCGGCAGGCAGTTGATGGAAGTGCCGATCATCCATGAGGGCATTGATGAGGCGGCGGCCCGCGCGCGCGCGCTGGAGATGCTGGGTGACGTGCGCCTGCCCGACCCGCCGCGCATCATGGATGCCTATCCGCATCAGCTATCGGGCGGCCAGCAACAGCGCATCGTAATCGCCATGGCGCTGCTGTCCAACCCGGCGCTGCTGTTGATGGACGAGCCAACCACCGCGCTGGATGTGACGGTGGAGGCCGGCATCGTCGATCTGGTCAAAAATCTGGGCGAGAAATACGGCGCTTCGATGCTTTTCATCTCGCATAATCTGGGCCTGATCCTCGCGACCTGTAACCGAATCACGGTAATGTATTCCGGCGAGGCGGTGGAGACCGGCACCATCGGCGCGATCTTTGACGATATGCGCCATCCCTATACCCAGGGGCTGTTCCGCTCTATCCCGTTGCCCAGCGCCGACAAGACGGCGCATCCGCTGATCGCCATTCCGGGGCAACTGCCGCTGCCGCACGAACGCCCGCCGGGCTGCAATTTCGGCCCGCGCTGCGCCCATTTCGAGGCCGGCACATGCGACCAGCGCAAACTCGCCATGCATGAACCGCAAGGCCTGACGGGGCACGAGACGCGTTGCATACGCACCGACGAGATCGACTGGAATGCACCGATCGCCGGCGACCATACCAACGAGCCGATCGAACCGGGCGAGGTCGTGCTAAGGGTTAAGGGGCTGAAGAAATATTATCAGGTGGCGGCCAACGAAATTTTCGGCGGAACCGAGGCGCGCAGCGTCAAGGCGAACGAAGAAATCTCGCTGGATGCGCGCGAGGCTGAAACTGTCGCCATCGTTGGCGAGTCCGGCTGTGGCAAATCCACGCTGGCGCGCGTGCTGTTGGGGCTGGAGACGAGTACCGCGGGTGAAGTCTATCTGGGCGATAAGGAAATCGGCGCCATCGAAATTGGCGACCGCGATACAGAAACCGTCAGCTCCATACAGATGGTATTCCAGAATCCGTTCGATACGCTGAACCCCAGCCACAGGGTGGGCGCTCAGATCATCCGCTCGCTGGAAAAATTCGGCGTCGGCAATTCCCAGGAGGAACGCCGCGGCCGCATGCTGGAACTGCTGGATCTGGTCAAGCTGCCGCGTGAGTTCGAAACTCGCATGCCGCGTCAGCTTTCCGGCGGCCAGAAACAACGTATCGGCATCGCCCGGGCATTTGCCGGCAGCCCCCGAGTGGTGGTCGCCGACGAGCCGGTCTCGGCGCTCGATGTTTCGGTGCAGGCCGCCGTCACCGAACTGCTGGTCGATGTGCAGCGGGAGTCGCGGACCACCATGCTGTTCATCAGCCACGATCTTTCCATCGTACGTTATCTGGCTGACCGCGTGGTGGTGATGTATCTCGGCCATGTGGTGGAGCAGGGGACGACCGACCAGGTCTTCGCGCCGCCCTACCATCCCTATACCGAGGCGTTGTTATCGGCGGTGCCGATCGCCGACACCTCGATCGTCAAGAAACATATCGTGCTGGATGGCGATATACCCTCGGCCATGAACCCGCCGCCGGGCTGTCCGTTCCAGACCCGCTGCCCCCGGAAA
>JADFVY010000225.1 GCA_015222795.1 Pseudomonadota bacterium
AAATCCTACAAGTCGATGAGCAAGATGAAGCTTCTCGCGCCCAAGATGAAGGAGCTGAAGGAGCGTTGCGGCGACGACCGGATGCGGCTGAATCAAGAGACGATGGAGCTGTACAAGCGGGAGAAGGTGAACCCGATGGCAGGCTGTCTGCCGATCCTGCCGCAGATGATCATCTTCTTTTCGCTCTACAAGGTGCTGTTCGTCAGTATCGAAATGCGCCACGCGCCGTTCTTCGGCTGGATCGTCGACCTTTCGGCGCCGGACCCTCTGGGGGTGTTGACCCTGTTCGGGCTGATCGACTGGCAGGTGCCGGCCGCCCTGACGATGTTCAATATCGGCATCTGGCCGATCCTGATGGGTCTGTCGATGTACGCCATGCAAAAGCTGAACCCGCCGCCGCCCGACCCCATGCAGGCGCGGATCATGGGCATGCTGCCTATTGTTTTCACCTTCTTCCTGGCGACTTTCCCGGCGGGACTGGTGCTTTACTGGACCTGGAACAATCTGCTGTCCATCGCCCAGCAATATAGCATCATGAAGCGGATGGAAAAACAGATGCACCAGCAGAGCGAGCATCACCAGCCGAGCCCCCCGGCCGAGCCCGTCGAGGAAGACGATAACGGCAAAGACGGCGAAGCCGATACTCGCGACCGGAATAAAAAGAAAAAGAAGAAAAAGAAGAAAAAGTCGGACGGCCAGTGACCCCGACCGAAACCAGTCCGGTTAGCGCGGCGACGCCAGACGAGGGCGCGCTGGAAGCGGGCCGGCTGCTGTTCGCGAAGGAATGCACCTTCGTCATGGGCGTGGCGCGGATCGACGACCTGCCCGCCGATGAACTGCCCGAAATCGCCTTCGCCGGACGATCCAATGTCGGCAAATCCAGCCTGATCAACGCACTGACCGGCCGCAAGACGCTGGCGCGGACCAGCAATACGCCGGGCCGCACCCAGCAGCTCAACTTCTTCAACCTCGGCGGCCGGCTGACGATCGTCGATCTGCCTGGCTACGGCTATGCCAAGGCGCCGAAGGGCGAGGTCGACCGCTGGAACCGGCTGATCCGGAAATATCTGAAGGGCCGCGTCGGGCTGCGGCGGTTGTGTGTGCTGATCGATGCGCGCCACGGACTAAAGGTGTCCGACCGGCAAGTCATGGATATGCTGGACGAGTCGGCCGTGGTCTATCAGATCGTGCTGACCAAAACCGACAAGGTAAAAGCCGCCGACCGGGCAATGCGCCGCGACGAAATTACCGCCGAAATCCGCAAGCGCGCGGCCGCCAATCCAGAGATCATGGCGACCAGCGCGGTAAAGGGCGTCGGCATTCCCGAACTGCGCGCCGCGCTGACGGAACTGGCGAACCGCGAGTCAATCGGGTAAAAGAATCCCGCAACCCAACGCGGCACGGGACCGGGAATATGAACGACAAGGCAAAACGGCAAAAAGACTGGCTGGAGAAAGCGGGCATCCTGACGGAGGCCCTGCCCTTCATGCGCCGCTATTCCGGCAAGACCGTGACGATCAAATATGGCGGCCACGCCATGGGCGACGACAATCTGGCGTCGGGCTTCGCCCATGACGTAACGCTGTTGAAACAGGTCGGCATCGACCCCGTCGTGGTGCAT
>JADFVY010000226.1 GCA_015222795.1 Pseudomonadota bacterium
GGCCGGTGGTTCGCCGGGCGGGGTCATGGTGCCGTTCGCGAAGGCGACCGTCGCCTTGCCGGGCGTTTCCAGCAAAACCGTGTCGCCGTTATCGTTGGTCACCTCGACGCCGTCGTCCGATTCCATGATCACGGCGACCGCGCCGTCGCCGCGGACGACCATGACCAGCACCGTGCCGCGCACGCCGACGGTTACGGTCGGCGTTTCGATCTTGTAGTTGGAACTCGCCATATTGCCGGAAAAGAACCGGAATACGCCCTCGGTGACTTGCAGCGCGAACGTGCCCTCCCCCGGATCTGGGTCGTAGACGAACTCATCCAGAATGACGGTCGAATTGGGGCCTACCGAAATGCGCGTCTCATCGGCGAATTTCAGTTCAGAGGCGCTTTCCAGCCCGGTCTGGACAATCTCGTTCTGGTACACGCTGTCCTGCAGGGCCAGCTGGCGAATTTGCTCTTCGGTCTTGCCCTCGACGTCCCGCACGACGAGCGCGGTAATGCCGATGCCGGAAGGTTTGGCAGCCATCGCCGGTGCGGCAAGCCCCGCCGTCATCACGACAAGCGCGACGGTGCGCATAATACTCGTCCTGGATTTTCGTTTTCTGTAACTCATGTTCAAACTTCCCCACAATTGAACAATAAAAAAATGCGTCTTTTTCACAACACCCCAACCCCTTAACCTTTGATTAAACAACAAAATCGCGGCAAAATAAAGATAATTCCAACCGGCATGGCGCTTTTCCCGCCCTGGAAGGACCGCAAGCAGGGCCGGATCCGGATGTGGAGAAAAAGGAAACGCACTTTCTCAAATGGGATGTTATTTTCGGGACGATCATTAGAGCGGATCGTGTAATACCAATGCTTGCTGATCAAGCCCCATCAAACGGGTCTTTATCAGCAAGCATTGGTATAAATCGTGCACGAATAATTAAGGGGAGGGCCCGAAATGCGTGGTCGCTGGCTGCAAATTGTTCTGTCGTGCCTTATCGTGATTGTGGCCCTCGAGGCGCGTTTTCTCGATCCCGCGCTCCTTCAGAGTATGCGGCTCAAGAGTTTCGACCTGTACCAGCAACTGAAGCCCCGCGAATACAAGCCGGTTCCGGTGAGGTTCATCGACCTGGACGACGAAAGTCTGGCCAGGCTGGGCCAGTGGCCCTGGCCGCGCACTCGGGTCGCCGCGCTGGTGGATCGGCTGAAACAGGCCGGCGCCGCGGCGATCGCGCTCGATATAGTATTCTCCGAACCGGATCGTACCTCGCCGCGCCAGATCGTCGAACTCTGGCCGGTGACGCCCGAGACCGAAATGCTGCGCCAGACCATATCCGCCCTGCCGGACCATGACGAGGTTCTGGCGCGGGCGATCGGCGAAGCCAAAAACGTGGTGGTCGGGTTTGCCGCGACCGGAGAGGCCGGCGCCGCTGCCACGCCCACCCTGAAAGCAGGCATGTCCTGGGCCGGCGACAGTCCGATGGAGTTCTTGCATGATTACGAGGGCGCCGTCGTCAGTCTGCCCGGTATCGATGCCGCGGGTGCGGGGACGGCCGCGCTCAGCATGAGTTCCGAGCGCGACGGCATTCTTCGCCGGCTTCCTCTGTTGATTAGTTACAATGGAGCCCTTTACCCGACATTGTCCGCCGAATCGCTGCGCGTTGCCCAGGGCGCGGCGAACTATCTGATCAAATCCTCCGGCGCCAGCGGCGTTATCTCCTTCGGCACCCGCACCGGGATCGTCGCCGTGCGCGTCGGGCGTTTTACCGTGCCAACCGACAACGAAGGCCGCGTCTGGCTGTACGATTCAGGGCCGGTACCCGAGCGCCGGGTTGCAGCCTGGCGGATCATGGCGGGCGAATTCGAGCCAGGTCTCATTGCCGGAAATATCGTTGTCGTGGGCACCAGCGCCGCCGGGTTGGAGGATCTGCACTCGACCCCCCTGGCCGCCACCATGTCCGGTTCCGAGGCGCAGCTTCAGGTGATCGAACAGATGCTGACCGGCGAGTTTCTGCAGCGGCCGGACTGGGCCAAGGGCGCGGAGATGACGATGCTGGTTCTGATCGGCCTGGTGGTGACCATCGCCACCGCCCGCCTCGGCGCGGGCCTTAGCGCGACTATAACCGCCGCTATGCTGGCCGGCGCCCTGGGTTTGTCCTGGTATCTCTTCACTAACGAAGGCTTTCTGCTGGATCCGATTTATCCGGCCGTCACCAGTGTGACGGTTTATCTCGGGGCGTCCCTGATGGCCTATCTGCGCACCGAACATGAACGAAAACATATCCGCGAGGCCTTCAGCCACTACATGTCGCCGGTCATGGTGGAACGGTTGGCGGATCATCCGGACCAGCTCCGCCTCGGTGGAGAGATTCGCGAATTGACCTTGCTGTTTTCCGATCTGCGCGGCTTTACCTCGATCTCGGAAAAATACGACGCCGAGCAGCTTACCAGCCTGGTGAACCGTTTCCTGACACCGATGACCGAGGTCACGCTCAATCACGGCGGCACCGTCGACAAATATATGGGCGATGCGATGATGGCCTTCTGGAACGCGCCGCTGGACGACGAGGATCATCCCCGGAGCGCGGCGCTGGCGGCCCTGGAGCTGCGGGAGTGCCTTGCGCCCCTGAACGAAGAGCTGGAGGCGGAGGCCAGGGAGCAGGGGATCGAGTTTATCCCGCTGAAGATCGGAATCGGCGTTAACACCGGCGACGCCTGCGTCGGCAATATGGGTTCCGAGCAGCGCTTCGACTATTCGGCGCTGGGCGACGAGGTCAACCTGGCCTCGCGGCTGGAAGGCATGTCGAAGCAATATGGCGTGGACATCGTGATAAGCGGCAACACCCGCGGCCGATTGCCCGACTTTACGGCACTGGAGCTGGACCGGGTCAAGGTCGTTGGCAAGACCATACCGGTGACCGTCCATACCCTGCTTGGCGACGAATCGTTAGGCCAGGATACTGAGCTCCAGGCCGGTCTGGAAAGCCATAACGCCATGCTCCAGGCCTACCGCGCCCAGGAATGGGACCGCGCCGCGGAACTGGTGGCGGAATGCCGGTTGAAGCTTGAAAAAAAGTTGAACATGAAAAAATACTACGACCTGATGGACGGGCGCATCGTGGAACTGCGGGCCAACCCGCCCGGCCCCGGTTGGGACGGGGTCGCTGCCGCTACCAGTAAATAGGCCGCCCCGAATTTCCCTACTCCGCCGGTGCCGCCTTTCCCGGCAGCAGGACGGCGGTCATGTTGGCCATCAGCATCAGCGCCGCCAGCATGTAAAACACGGCCGGCAGGCCCCAGATGTCGGCGACGATGCCGCCGGCCACGGGGGCGATCGCGGACAGGCCGGCCTGGGTTCCGAACATCAGGCTGGTCGCCGACCCGCCCATTTCGCCCGGCGTCAGGTCCATCATCCAGCTATGCACCACCGGGCGCACCGCGAACAGCACGAAACCCAGCAGCGCGACACCGGCCACGTAAAGCGGCCCGCCGCCCAGCAGGGTAAGCCCGGCAATCACCACGGTGCTGGCGCCCAGCCCGGCGAGCACGATGGGCCGCCGCCCGATTCGGTCGGACAGGGTGCCGGCGATCACCACGGCCAGGATGCCGCCGACCTGCATCGCCATCATCACCGACCCCGTCTCCAGCGGGTCGGCCTTCAGGACATCCACCAGATAGAGCGGCAGGAACATCA
>JADFVY010000227.1 GCA_015222795.1 Pseudomonadota bacterium
CGTGTAGATCGCCACCCGGTCGCCGCCGGCGCGGATGTAGTGCACCAGTTCGCCCGGCCCGGCGGCGAAGGCCACGCGCTCGAAATCGCCGCCGATGTAGGTGGTGGTTTTGGTGACGGCGGCGCCGTCCAGCACCGTCTGCTTCACCCACGCGCGGTTGGGGCCATGGGTGACCTTATCGAGCGCTCGGCGACTCTGAAAATGCAGATCGATATGTTCCTCGACAAAGTCCGCTCTGCCTGACCGAAGGGCAAGGCGCCGCCGGCGCCCACCGGCCGCGCTTGGCCGCCCCGCGGCCCAAGGCCCTTCGGGCGACGGGCCGTTCGGCGAACGCAGAGATCAGCATAACCGGCAAGACAGTTACTGATCCTGGTTTCCCTGGCGCCGTACGAAACACCCAAGGAAGCTCACGAGATAGCCCTGATTTCGGGGCGCGCCGTTCACGCCCCGCCAGCGGTGCAGCCGGGCTTTTTGGGGTTGCAGCTGCCGCCACCACCGCCGCCACCGCCCGATTTGGGCGCTTTATTGACAGTCACCACGACCGTGTCTCTGCTGCTAGTCCCATCAGCCGAGATCGCCAACTCGAACTCATAGCTCCCCGTCACATCGGGATAAAATATGGCGAGCAAGGCATCCGCCGAATCACCAATAATATCCTTCGACGTGCGGATACTTTTGCGCGGCGTCGAGATAAGGGTCCACCGGATCACCGAGCTGGCGGGGACGTAGGAAGCATTGCCGTCAAGAGCAACGGGGTCGTGGAGGGTAACAGTCTGGTCAGGGCCCGCTTTCGCGTCCGGTGGCGGGGATCCACCGGACGACTCGCTCACGGTCACGACCCGTGACGCCGGGTCGGTCTCATTGGCATCGTCGGTCACGGTCAGGACGACCGTATAGGTCCCGGCTTCAGCATATTCGTGATCCGGTGGATTCTGTACGGCCGAGCTGTTGCCGTCGCCGAAATTCCAGGACCAGTCGACGATCGTGCCGTCGCCGTTCGTCGAACTTTCGATAAAGCTGCACGACAGGTCGGTGCAACTCACGGTGAACGAGGCCGCCGGCGGCGCGTTCGGCGCGGGCCCGCCGCCCCGCGAATCGACCCCGTTTGAAATTTCGTAGGTAAAGGTTCCGCCCTTGCCGAAATTGGGATCGCCGTCCCAGCCATAGATGCGGGCCAGGTAATGGGTGGTGGCCGCGTTGGCGGGGACGTAGGCGGTCTCGCGCTGGCCCGCGCTGCCGCAATCGCCGATCGCCGGGCATCCGCTGGAGAAGGCGAGAACACCCGGAACGCCGGCCGCGTTGCTGGTGTAGAGATCCATCTCCAGATCGGGATCCCAGCCATATCCCAGGCATGTGTCCAGGAACATCGCCACACAGGACACATCGCCGTCGATAGTAATGCTAACGGCCAAGGGAAGGGAGGTGTCGACCACTGTGATTGGTATGTCCGTGTATCCGCTGTCGGGCACGCTGTCGGTTCCGACGAAATAGGACGGAAACTCATTCGGCGTATATTCACCCTCGACACGAGCCAGCGCCCGGTTAACGGCCGACATCGCATCGATCAACCCGTGCCCGTACGCAACATCCTTGCCGGGGGTGAGACGGTCATGCGCTGTATCCGCGATGATCTGCTTGATCTGCGCCGGCGTCAGCGAATGATTGGTGGCCTCGAGCATGAGCGCCGCAACGCCGGCCACATAGGGCGTGGCCATTGAGGTGCCGCTGAGAACTGCGTAACAACCGATGCCGCAACCGTAGTCATAGGGTTCGGGAAGACACCCAAACAACGGGTCGCACAGCAGGTACGTATCGCTATATGCCGAAAGGATGGTCACACCCGGCGCCGTGATATCCGGTTTGATTTCGCCTTTCGCTGTCGGGCCGAGGCTCGAGAAGGGTGCCAGATAGGTGCCGGAAGTAGCCCACAAATCTCCCGGATTGGCCGAGAAGTCGGCGGCCGCCGCGACGGTGAGCGACAATGGCGATGCGGCCGGGCTTCCGATATTCTCGGGCACGTCACCGGAATTGCCTGCCGCCACTACCGGCAGGACGCCGGCCCGGGCCGCATTATCCATGGCCATGCAGACGGCATCGCTGCAAAGCGAGCTGCCCGGGATCCCGAGGCTGGCGCTGATGATGTCCGCGTCCTGCGCGACGCACCATTCGATACCCGCCAGGACCCCGCTATCCGCGCCGGCGCCATCGCCCCTGAGTACCTTTGCCACGAGAAGCGCCGCACCAGGCGCGACACCGCGCGCCTTGGGCGCGTGCACCCTGTCGCCGCCGGATCCCACGGGCCCCGCCTCTCCACCGCCCGCCGCCGTGGCGGCCGTATGGGTGCCGTGTCCGTTGTAGTCATAAGGCACATCATGAAAAAACCCGTTCATATCGCCGGTGAAATCCCGGAATCCGACGATACGGCTGCTGGCAATCGAGCCATCGGGGTTATATATATTGAACGCTTCATGGTTGCCCTGGATTCCGGTATCCACCATGCAAATCGTAACGCCGTTACCGGTCAATCCCGCCGTGAACGGGTCCAGGGCCAGGTCCTCGACCCCGAAATCGGGCCGGGCGGACTCCATGAAGGCGTAGACCGTCGCGTCCTCCTGGACGCGGAAAACGCCGGGCGCC
>JADFVY010000228.1 GCA_015222795.1 Pseudomonadota bacterium
GCCGTGGCCGTCAAGATGCTGGACGATGTCGGCGAGTTGCGCACCCGCGTCGGCCGCACCGCCATCAGCGTGCTGATCGCCCAGGATCTGGCCGTGGCGCCCATGCTACTGATTGTCGGCGGACTGTCGGGCGGGGAATTCCAGTGGACGGTGGTCCTGAAGGTGGCGGCTTCCGTCGGCCTGCTGATCGCGGTTACCGCCTGGTTCGGTAGCCGTCGACGGGTCCATCTACTGCCATTCAAGATGGTGGTCGGCAATGTCGACCTGCTGCCGCTGGCGGCGATCGGCTGGTGTTTCGGTTTTGCCGCACTGGGCGGCCTGACCGGTCTCAGCCCCGCCTACGGCGCCTTTTTCGCCGGCCTGCTGGTCGGTAACAGCGCCGAGAAACGCGCTGTGGAAAACGTAGCCCAGCCAGTGCAGAGCATCCTGCTGATGGTCTTTTTCCTGTCGATCGGCCTGCTGATCGATCTCAATTATATGTGGGAAAACCTCGTTCTGGTGCTGGGGCTGTGGCTCTTCGTCGCGGTGTTCAAGACGGCGCTGAACATATTGATCCTCCAATTGATGGGCGAACGGCCGCAACGCGCCTTCATGACCAGCCTCAGCCTTGCCCAGGTCGGCGAGTTTTCCTTCGTGCTGGGCGCGACGGCGTTGAGCAACAACGTCATCACCCCGGACCTGCACCGCCTGGTCGTGGCGATCACCGTGGTCTCGCTGGTGACCAGTCCGTTGTGGATGCATACGGTGCGCCGTCTGCATGAACAGGGCAACCTCACCCAACGAACGCCGATGGCGCTGCTTCGGGTCATTTATGTCCGCGAATGGCGGCTGACCCTTAGGATGACCGCCGGCCTGTTCCAGTGGTTCGAGGGCAGGTTCATTCGCATCAAGGCGCTGTACTGGCGCTGGAAACATGCGCGCCGGAAAGAGCCAGAGACGGGGGCGGAAATCCTGCCGCCCGATGCGACGTTCGAGCCGGAGGAAGAGGCAACCGAGGCCCCCTTCGACGACGAAGACGAAAGGCCCGGCAATGCCTGATTTTTCCGTCGAGTCCTCGCTGGGCGGCCTTGTCGCGGGTATCGACGAGGCCGGGCGCGGGCCTTGGGCCGGGCCCGTGGTGGCCGCCGCCGTGATCCTGGAACCATCGAGGCTACCGGCGGAGCTCATCGCAGGGCTCGACGATTCAAAGAAACTGCGCAAACCGGTCCGCGAGATGCTCTACAATCATATCAAGGCTGGCGCGGCCCACGGCGTCGGCCAGGCCAGCGTCGAGGAAATCGACGAGATAAACATCCTGCAAGCCACCATGCTGGCCATGCGCCGCGCCTTCGAAAACCTGCCTGATGAGCCTAAATTCGCCATCGTCGATGGCAATCGCGACCCGGGGTTGGGCGTGCCCACCCGCTGTCTGATCGGCGGCGACGCCAGTTCGCTGTCGATCGCCGCCGCCTCGATCCTCGCCAAGGTTACCCGCGACCGAATTATGGAAGGCCTGACCAGCGACTTTCCCGGTTACGGATGGGAGAAAAATGCCGGATACGGCACCAAACAGCATCAGCAGGGACTGGCCGAATACGGCGTGACACCCCACCATCGCAGGACCTTTGCGCCCATCGCAAAATTGATAAAGTAATCATTTCGTAACGATTAAAAGATTAATTTGTTTGACCTGAGGAATCACAGGACTCATATTCGCGCGATGACTGAAAACAAGAAGATCCCGGACTTACTTCCGATAAATCAAATTCTCGCGGGCGAATGCATAGATGTTATGCGTTGCCTGCCGGAAAAGTGCGTCGACATGATTTTCGCCGACCCACCCTATAACCTGCAGTTGGGCGGCGAACTGCATCGGCCGAACAATAGTCGCGTTGATGGCGTGGAAGAGGACTGGGACAAGTTCGACTCGCTGACAGTCTACGACAATTTTACCCGCGACTGGCTGGCCGCGGCGCGGCGCGTTCTGAAGGACGATGGCACGATCTGGGTGATCGGCAGCTATCATAACATCTTCCGCGTTGGGTCCGTGCTTCAGGATCTGGACTTCTGGGTGCTGAACGACGTGGTCTGGGTCAAGACCAACCCGATGCCCAATTTCCGCGGCACCCGTTTCACCAATGCCCACGAGACGCTGGTCTGGTGCTCGAAATCGAAGGACACGCGCTACAAGTTCAATTACGAAGCCATGAAATCGCTGAACGACGATTTGCAGATGCGCAGCGACTGGCTGATTCCGCTATGCACCGGGGCCGAGCGCATCAAGGGCGAGGACGGCGGCAAGGCGCATCCGACCCAGAAGCCCGAGGCGCTGCTGCACCGCGTGATCATGTCCTCCACCCAGCCCGACGACGTGGTGCTGGATCCGTTCTTCGGCACCGGCACGACCGGGGCGGTGGCTAAAAAACTCGGCCGCAGATTCATCGGCATCGAGCGTGAGGAGGAATACCGCAAAGTCGCAGAAAAGCGCCTGGCCGCGATCTCGGAAATACCGGACCTGGAGCTTATCGACACCCCGTCCAAGCGGCGCGAGCCGCGCATTCCCTTCGGCCAGCTGGTTGAGAACGGCCTCATTCGCCCCGGCGACATATTATTCGGTCCGGGCAAGCGCTGGACCGCGAAGGTGCGGGCCGACGGGTCGATCATCTCGTCCCATCATCGCGGATCGATCCATCAGGTCGGAGCGGCGGTGCAAGGCGCGCCAAGCTGCAACGGCTGGACCTTCTGGATGACGGAAAAGGCCGGCAAGGCGATCCCCATCGACCTCTTGCGCCAGCAGATGCGCGCCGAACTCGCGGCGCCGGGTTAAACTCGAATCATGCTATGATGCCGGCAATTCGAACTTCCACCGGGGAATATTCATGACCGGGAAATCTTTACGGTCCATCAGTTTCACATTCCTCGCCGCGCTGATTATGCTGGCCGCCTGCCGGCATGAACCCCCGGCCGCGCAGGCGCAGACAACGCCCGAGCCCATACCCGAATCCAAACAGCTCATCCGTCTGGCCGGCGTCGAGCGGATCGAAATCGTGATTCTGGAAATGTATCCGGTTCAGGTTCGCGTCGTGGTTTATGGCTGGCTATCGGATGGCTGCACCAAACTGCATGGCTTCGACCAGAAGACCGAGGGGACGGTCATCGCCATGCGCGTCCTGACCACGCGGCCGCGCGACGCCATCTGCACCCAGGCAATCAAGCGTTTCCAGGAAACCTACCCTGTGGAAACCGAAGGCCTGCCGCCCGGAACCTACACGCTCGACGTCAACGGCAAGAGCAAGCCCATCACCCTGCCCTGATTTATCCACCATTTTTCAAGGCGTGACGGGCAACCTTTTTCATCACCGTGGGCAGGGCCTGACCACCGAACTCGTCGGGATGCCGCCACAGGGCCTTCGGTGCGGCATTGCGGCCCACACGGCCGGTTATCACATGCAATTCCAGATGAAAATGGGTGAAGGTATGGGTCACCACACCCGGCAATTCCCGCCAGTTCAGCGCCGGTAGCGGCGAGTCCTTCCTGGCCTTCGCCGGCACCGGCATCGTTTCGGCCACCCAATCCGTCGAGGGCACCTCTATCATGCCACCCAGCAATCCTTTTTCCGGACGGCGGCGCAACAGCACCGAGCCGTCGGGCCGGGTGATCCAGAAAGCGACGCCACGCCGGGTGGGGCGTTTGGGTTTCGGCGCGCGGCGTGGCAGGCTCTCCGCCTCGTCACGCCCGGCGCAATCCCGTTTCCAGGGGCAGAGCAGGCATTTGGGCGCGCGCGGAGTGCAGACGGTCGCGCCGAGGTCCATCACCGCCTGAGCATGGTCACCGGCCCTCGATTCGGGGGTCAGGCGACCGGCCAGTTCGTACAATTTCCCTTTAACGCCCGGCAGTGGCTCGCGGACCGCAAAAACACGAGCCATAACCCGCTCCACATTGCCGTCGACCACCACGGCGCGGCGGCCGAATGCAATGGCCACGATGGCCGCCGCCGTATAGACGCCGATGCCGGATAATCGCCGCAAGTCCGCCTCGTTGTCGGGAAATACCCCGTCCAACTCGCCGGCCAACTGCCGCGCGCAACGATGCAGGTTGCGGGCGCGGGCGTAATAACCCAACCCCTGCCATGCATGCAGCACCTCGTCCAGCTCGGCGGCCGCCAAATCGCCGACCGACGGCCACCGCGCAAGGAACGACTCGAAGTACGGGCCTACCGTTGCCACCGTCGTCTGCTGCAGCATGATCTCGGAAAGCCAGACGCGGTAGGGATCAGCCCTCTCGCCCGGCGCCGCCCGCCAGGGCAGCCGGCGGCGATTGCCGTCATACCATGCGAGCAGAGTTTCAGAATCTGGGGCCTTGCGCGAATCGGTCATGGCGGCGAAACTGTTTCATAAGAAATATTACGGGCGGGACGGAACATGCCCGGAGATCGGGATCAAAACAAGACAGGCGCGAAAACGCAACGTGGCGGCTGGCCAAGGCCGCTTGCCGCGACCGTCGGCGGGCTGGCGAAAAAGACACTCGGCAAGCACGGCTTCGCCGAGGCCGGGCTGGTTACCGGCTGGGAGGGCATTGTCGGGCCGGAACTGGCCGCGTCCTGCTGGCCGGACCGTCTGAGCTTCCCGCCCGGCCGGCGCGACGGCGGGACCTTGCGAATCCGGGTAACCGGCGGATTCGCCCTGGAATTGCAACATATGGAGCCGCAATTACTGGAGCGGATTAACGGCCATTTCGGCTATCGCGCCATCGAACGAATTTCCATGATCCATGCCCCGCCGGGAAAGAAGCCCGCCCCCGCACGCCGCCAAATCAGGAAAAAAGCGGTGGTGGCCCCCGATCCGAAGGCCAACGCCGCGATCGAAGATGCCCTGGCGGCGGTGGACGACCCGGAAATACGGGCCGTGCTTGCGCGCCTTGGCCGCGCCGTGATAAGCGACACCCGAGGAGACGGAGAAGTATGATGATTTCGCATCTCGCCTTGAAGGGGCCGTATTCAACCCCTTATATTCGTACCTCATTCAATTCAAACAGGAGGCCTCTCGTGACCAGACTTATCCGCTTCACTGCAGCCCTGTTATTAACAGGCTTCCTGCTGCCCGCCGTTGCCTCGGCGGAAATCCTTTCGACCGAAGAGGCTCTTTCCGACCGGATAATGGGGGATCCGGAAGCGTCGGTAACGATTATCGAATATGCCTCGCTGACCTGTCCGCATTGCGCCAAATTCCATGCTCAGACTCTGCCTAAAATCAAAGAGGATTGGATAGAAACCGGCAAGGTCAAAATGATCTATCGGGACTTCCCGCTGGACAAATATGCCGCCTCGGCATCAATGATCGCGCGCTGTGCGCCGAAAGACAAATATTTCACCTTCCTGAACGCTTTCTATGCACAACAGAAAAACTGGAGCCGCGCGGCGGATCCGATCAAGGTTTTGACCCAGCTCGCCGGTCTCGGTGGCATGAGCAAGGAAGATGTCGATGCCTGCCTGGCGAACGAGGCGCTTCAGGACGGCATATTGCAGATGCGGCTGGAGGGGCAGATGCAATATGAAGTCAACAGCACGCCCAGCATTATTATCAACGGCAAGAAGATTACCAATTTGCCCTATGCGGACATCACCGACCTTCTGGAAGACGCCACGAAATGACGACCGCTCGCCCAGCGTCCTGATAATCCGGCCGCAATTCCGTGCATTTCACCAAGCTTCGCGTTTCCGGCTTTAAGTCCTTCGTCGATCCGGTCGAACTGCTGATCGAACCGGGGATGACCGGCGTCGTCGGACCCAACGGCTGTGGCAAATCGAATGTGGTCGAGGCGCTGCGCTGGGTGATGGGTGAAACCTCGGCCAAGAACATGCGCGGTGGCGGCATGGAGGACGTAATCTTCGGCGGCACCACAACACGGCCGGCGCGGAACATCGCCGAAGTGGTCCTGTATATCGATAATTCCGACCGCAAGGCGCCGGCAATGTTCAACGACGCCGACGAGCTGGAAATATCGCGCCGCATCGAGCGTGACTCGGGCTCGAACTACCGCATCAACGGCAAGGATGTCCGCGCCCGCGATGTGCAGCTGCTGTTCGCCGACATGGCGACCGGCGCCCATTCCACGGCGATGGTCAGCCAGGGCCGGGTCAGCGCGATGATCAACGCCAAGCCGAAGGACCGGCGCAGCCTGCTGGAAGAGGCAGCGGGCATCAAGGGCCTGCATTCACGCCGGCATGAGGCGGAATTGCGGCTGCGCGCGGCCGAAACCAACCTGGAGCGGCTGGAAGACGTTATCGGCGCACTGGAAGGCCAGCATCAGGGCTTGAATCGCCAGGCCCGGCAGGCCGGCCGCTACCGGCGGCTTTCCGAACAAATCCGAAAATTCGACGCAATCCTGCTGCACCATGCCTGGGCCGACGCCATAAAGGCGGTGGAAGAAACCGGCGCGCGGTTTGACGAAGCGAGAGCGGAAGTCGCCACGCGCACCGAGGCGGCGGCAAGGCTCGCCACGACACAGGCCGATTCACAATCGGCGCTGCCCGGGTTGCGCCAGGCGGAAGTAGAGGCGGCCGCGGCCCTGCAACATCTCCAACTGGCGCGCCGGGAACTGGACAGCGAGGCCGAACGCGTGGCCAATGCACAAGCTGGATTGCAGCAACAGCTACTGCAGATCATTGGCGATATCGAGCGCGAAAAAACACTGGAAAGCGACGCGTCCGAGGCGCTGACCCGACTTGAGACAGAGCGCGAGCAGCTCTCCGCCGCCCAGGCCGACGAATCCGCGGACCGGGAAGAAGCCGCCGAGGCGCTGGCCGGAGCCACTGAACAGGTAGAGGAAAGAGAGGCGCTTCTTCAGGAGCTGACAAGGCGGTTCGCGGAAACCGAGGCGCGGCGGGATTCACTGACCGCGCGGGTCTCGGAACTGACGGAGCGCGTAACGCGCCTGACCGCCCGCGAAAGCGAGTTGGAGGCCGAGCGCACCGAACGAGCCGGGATGCTGGGCGCCGACGAGGCAATGACGGCCGCCGCCGCCGCCATGGAAGAGATGGAGGCCGCGGCGGAAGAAGCCCGCGCCACGCAGGAAACAACCGAGACGATGCGCGCCGGCGCGGAGGATGCGGAAAATACAGCGCGCGCCGCGGCCCAGGACGCCCAATCGGCGCTGGCCAGGCTAAAGGCCGAGGAACAAGCGCTGGCCGAACTGCTGGAACCGGCGGAAGGCGACCTGTTCCCGCCGGTGATCGACTCGGTTACCGTCGATGCCGGTTACGAGACAGCGCTGGGCGCGGCGCTGGGCGAGGATCTGAATGCGCCGACCGACAGCTCTGCCCCGGTCCACTGGCATCGGCTGCCACCGCTGGACTCGTCCGACCTGCCGGAAGGCGCGCCGGCGCTGGCCGGTTTCGTAAAGGCGCCCGACGAGTTGGCCCGCCGG
Organism: Pseudomonadota bacterium; assembly: GCA_015222795.1. Lineage (GTDB taxonomy): Bacteria > Pseudomonadota > Alphaproteobacteria > UBA8366 > JADFVY01 > JADFVY01. Next base: position 7,406 of record JADFVY010000228.1, read on the forward strand.
CTGTCTGCCATCGGCGTGGTGGAAGACGCAACGGCGGGTGCGCGACTGGCGCCGTCGCTAAAGGCCGGGCAACGGATTGTCTCGCGCGATGGCGGGTTGTGGCGCTGGGACGGTTATACGATTTCCGCCGGCGCCCCGACCGCGGCGGCAATCCGGCTGGCGCAGCGCAACCGACTGGCCGAAATCAGGGCCACGCGCCGCGAGGCCGAAGCGAAGGCCGAGGCTGCGGAAGAAGCCGCGAATGCTGCCCGCGAGGCCC
>JADFVY010000019.1 GCA_015222795.1 Pseudomonadota bacterium
CCCGAAATATGTTGCTGTTTTCATTGGCGTTCGCCGTGTCGAATGCAAGGCGCGGCAGTCGGCCGGCGAACGCCAACCCGTTGGGCAGGCTTGTGTTTCCCTCCGGGCCGCGTCGAAGGCCGCTTGCGATGCCCGGCATCGCGGCGCACCCTTCTCCTAACCGGAGGAAAACACAAGCCTGTGAAAACAACAACATATTCCGGGCCAGACTCTCAGGCAATATCCCTGTTCGCCGCCCGACGGTTTAAACTTTGTTCGCCCGGTGATTGGCCATGATTCCTCCCATGGCATTCTGCACCTTCACCTCGGTGAAGCCGACATGTTCGAGCATTTCGGTGATTTCCCGCGACGAGTAGAACAGTTCGATGGCTTCGACGAAATAATTCCGGCAACTCCGGGCTTTCTTTCCGCTGCCGAAAATCAACGCGGTCACCGAGACACAGCCTTTCAGATAGGTGCTGTATAGTGCCCGCACGACCCGATTTTCCGGCCGCAACATGTCGTGGTGATAGAAACTACCGCCGGGTTTGAGGACGCGACGGATTTCGGAGAATACATCGACGATCTGCAAATGCCTGGACGCCCACTGCAGGGTTACGACGTCGAACGAGTTGTCCGGAAACGGGAGTTTATGGACGTCGCCGACGAAGCTTTCAATCTCCACGCCATTGGCGCGCGCGAGTTTCTGGCCGACATCCTGCATGGCCTGGCTTCGGTCGATCGCGGTAACCCGGGCAGCCGGCTGTCTTTTCAGAAGTCCGATCCCGACCGCGTTTGTGCCGGCGCAAACATCCAGTACCGCGTCCCCCGGTTTCAAATCAACGGTGGAAAGAAACCGTTGGCGCCAGGTACTGCATAGCCCCAGACTGGCGACATTACTGGCAACATCGTAGTAGGGCGCGACATCGCTGAAGACGGCATGCAGTTCGTCACTCCAAATGCCGGAGAACGCGGATTTACGCGCCTTTTCCCGCCCGGAAAAATACTGTGCGACGGTATCTTGCTCACTACTCATCGAATTTGCCCTCCAACCTTCCCAGACCGCCGCAACGGCCATGCCCACCACCGGCCATCGCACCCAGGGCGCGACGGACGGGAAACGCCGGGGCTGAAAACATGCAAAGACATTTCATCTCAACCATCCTCTCTTATATTGGAAATTTTACGACTGTGATTATCGGGCCGTCTAGCCAAGCTGTACAATATGCTTATATACCCCGGCATTCCTCCAAACCTTGATTGAGATCAACACTGAGCAAGACGCGTGGCAGATGAAAAACTTATCCTGTCTCGGCGTCAATAAGCAGTTCCGAGTTGGCCGGTCGAGTTGATATACCTCAAGGCGGGGCCGGGGGCCGATAAGCATGATGAACGCTGTTGTTAGATGGAACATTCAAATTAAGGATGGTTCTTTGGCCTTCAGACATGGAATATCAGGACTACTCATGGCGCTCGCCGTTCCGGCGATGGCGCTGGCCCACGGCCCCGAAGCCATTCCCGACGACCCGGAACTGCTGCGCCAATACCAGGCAGGCTTCCAGGCCAATCAGCAAGGCGACTACGCAACAGCCCACGAAAAATTGGTTCCGCTCGCCGAACAAGGCAGTTCGGCCGCCCAGCTCTTTGTCGGTTTCATGTATGAAAACGCGCAGGGCGTTCCCAAGGATGAGGCTGCCGCGGCTAATTGGTATCGCGAAGCCGCCGAGCGGGACAATATGATCGCGCAAGTCAGGCTCTCCATCATTTACCGTGACGGCCACGGGATGCCCCGGGACAGCGTCAAGGCGCTGGCCTGGGCAAGCATGGCCGCACGCGGCGAGAATCACATGCAGAGCATCGCCAAAGCCCTGCAAAGAAAACTGAAAGCTGGCATGACGGTGGAGGAAATTGCCGCCGGCGAGCAGCTTTTCCACGAGCATGCGGCGAAACATTAGGGCGCCCTCCGGCGCCGGGTTCCGGCCGTTCACGATATGCATCCCAACAACAGTCACAAGCTGACGATGGAATCCAGACCCATGTATCAACCGGCGCCAAAAACAATTGAAGTGGCCATTCTTCCGGCCGCAATGTTCAGGCTTGGCCTTCTGGCCTTGAGTTCACTATTTGCGTGTGGCGGCGCGATGGCCGAAACCATACCGATGGACCAGATCAGCCATATCCACGACCTCGCCGTCGATCCGGACCACCCGTCACAGCTTTTTCTTGCCACCCATAATGGACTTTTCCTGACCGCGCCGGACGGAACGGCGACGCGGATCGGCGATTCCAGGGACGATTTCATGTCCTTCGCCACGGACATGGAGAATGCAGCCATTCTTTATGCCAGCGGCCATCCGCCGGGCGGCGGCAATCTCGGAATTCTGGCGTCGCGCGATCGTGGAGCCACCTGGCAACAGGCCGCGGCGGGCGCCGGTGGACCAGTCGATTTCCATGCCATGGCGGTAAGCCGCGCCGATCCAAAGGTCGTCTACGGAATGCATGAGGGGCTGCAGGTCAGCCAGGACGGCGGACAGAGCTGGCGGAAAGTCGGCCCGCTACCCAAAGAAACATTCTCGCTGGCCGGTTCGGCGCTCGATCGCGACACGGTCTATGCCGCCGCGATGGGCGGGCTGTTCCTCAGTCGGGATGGCGGCAAGAACTGGAGTGCCGCATTCATGGACCAGCACCCGGTGACGCTGGTCGAGGTGTCCGCGGACGGGAAACTCTTTGCCTTCTTATACGGGGTTGGTCTGGTTGTGCGTGACGAGACTGCCGCCAAATGGGAGGTGCGATCGGGCAACTTCGGTGACCGTTATCCGGTTAAAATCGCGATCGATCCGACCGACCCAGACCGGCTCCACGTCGTCGCAGACACAGGCGCCATTGTTACCAGCAAGGACGGTGGCCGCAGCTGGGTCAGCTATATGGGTCATGACCGGGAGACCCCCGAGCTGGTTGCCGGCGCCCGCAAGACATACGAGGAGTACTGCCAGGCCTGCCACGGCAAGAACGGCGTCGGCGAGCGGCCCGAAGACATGAGCGCGCAGGACGAATACGGTTTTGTCGCCCCGGCGCTCGACAATTCGGCGCATGGCTGGCACCACGCCGACGGCAACCTCGCCCACACTATCCTGAACGGATCACCCCGCAATCCCCGGATGCTGGCGTTCAAGGACATAATCTCCGAGGAAGAGGCGAAGAACACGGTGGCCTACATCAAGAGCCTGTGGAGCTTCCGCAGCCTCGCCTGCCAGGGCGCCCTGCACATGAAATGCATGCATTGAAAACCGAAGCGGGTTGATTGGAATCGCACTTTCGGCATCGAGCGACCGCCTACTTCGAGACGGGCCCTTGGCCCTCCTCAGCATGAGGGCATAAATGTTGGAGCCTCATGCTGAGGAGGCGCGGAG
>JADFVY010000229.1 GCA_015222795.1 Pseudomonadota bacterium
ATAACGATCCCGACCTGCTGCCACCGGGTATCGATCCCGACAAGCTGAAGATCGGCATCCGGCGGTTAAGCATGCGCAACGAGGCGACGGCGCGCTCGGTCATGACGGTGCGCGGCCATACGGTCGTCACCCACGAACCGGGCGACGGCGATACAGGGCCGACGCCGCTGGAAACCACGCTGTCGGCGCTGGCCGGTTGCGAGGGCGTCATCATCTATCGCTGCGCCACCGCCATGCGGTTCAAGTACAGCGCGGTGGAGATCGACGCCGAGGGCGAGGTCGATCAGCGCGGGTCGCGTGGCGTCCGCGGTGTCCGGCCCTATTTCAACTGGGTCAGGATGACGATCCGGATACACAGCGGCGAAACGCCGGAGCGGCTGGAGAAACTGAAGAAGAATGTGGAATATCGCTGCCCGGTGATGAATCTTTTCCGCTCGGCGGATGTGGAGGTCGAGGCCAACTGGGAGCTTGTAAAGGAATAGAAAATGCGGATGCGAAATCTGGGGGATCAGGGCCTGCGCGTGCCGGCCATCGGGCTGGGCTGCATGGGCATGTCCACGGCCTATGGCGAGCGCGACGACGAGAGTTCGACCAGGGCAATCCACCGCGCCATCGAGCTTGGCGCCGGTTTCCTCGACACCTCGGACGCCTATGGCAACGGGGTTAATGAGGAACTGGTCGGCAAGGCCATCGCGGGCAAGCGCGACCAGGTGATACTGGCTTCCAAGTTCGGCAATATCCGATTACCTGACGGCGGGCGCGAAATCGTCGGCCGGCCCGACTATGTGCCGCAAGCCTGCGACGCCAGCCTGAAGCGGCTGGGGGTCGATCATATCGATCTCTATTACCAGCACCGCGTCGACCCCACCGTGCCGATCGAGGAAACGGTCGGGGCCATGGCCCGGCTGATCGAGGCCGGCAAGGTTCGTTATCTGGGCTTAAGCGAGGCCGGGCCGGAGACCATCCGCCGGGCCAACGCCACCCATCCCATATCCGCGCTGCAGTCGGAATATTCGCTCTGGTGCCGCGATCTGGAGGCCGATGTACTGCCGGCCTGCCGCGAATGCGGCATCGGTTTCGCCGCTTACAGCCCGGTGGGGCGTGGCTTCCTGACCGGCGCCATCAAGGATCTGGGCGCCGACCTGCTGGCCAAGGACCGGCGCCACGACCATCCCCGCTTCCACCCGGAAAACTTCGCGCAAAACCTCAAACTGCTGCCGGTGCTGGAGGAGGTCGCGGCCGCGAAGGGCTGCACGCAGGGACAACTTGCCCTTGCATGGCTGTTGGCGAAAGGCGAGGATATCGTGCCGCTGCCCGGCACCAAGCAGGCGGCCCGGGTAGACGAAAATCTCGGCGCCATGGATCTGGTTATGGACAACGCGGACATAGCGAATCTTGAAAGCGTGTTCGCGCCTGGTGTCACCGCCGGGACGCGCTATCCGGCGGGGCAGATGAAACGGGTTGGAATTTGAACGGGAGGAAAAGAGAGATGCAACAGCGTGAACTCGGGAAAGGCGGCCTGAAGGTTTCGGCCATGGGGCTGGGCTGCATGACCATGACGGCGATCTATGGCCCGTCGGACGACGACCGGTCGATCGCCGCCATCCACCGCGCCATCGAACTGGGGGCCAACTTCATCGACACCGCCGACATATACGGCCAGGGCAAGAACGAGGAACTTGTCGGCCGCGCCCTCGCCGATCGGCGGGACAAGGCGGTCCTGGCCACCAAGTTCGGCAATCTGCGCCTGCCCGACGGCAAGAGTGGCGTTAACGGCCGGCCCGAATATGCGCTGGAGGCCTGCGAGAAAAGTCTGAAGCGGCTGGGGACCGAAATCATCGACCTGTTTTATCTGCACCGGGTCGACCCCGACACGCCGATCGAGGAAACCGTCGGCGGCATGAAACGGCTGGTCGAACAGGGCAAGGTGCGCCATATAGGCCTCAGCGAGGCCGGCGCCCAGACCATCCGCCGCGCCCACGCAACCCATCCCCTGGCCGCGCTGCAATCGGAATTCTCGCTCTGGACCCGCGACCTGGAAGCGGAAATCCTGCCCACCTGCCGCGAGCTCGGCATAGGTTTGGTGCCCTATTCGCCGCTCGGCCGCGGCTTCCTGACCGCGACCATCCACGGCTTCGACGACCTCGCCGAAAAGGACCGCCGCAAGGACTTGCCGCGCTTCCAGGACGGCAACCGCGAGGAAAACCTGAAACTGCTGGCCCCGCTGGAGGCCATCGCCGGCAAACATGGCTGCACGGCGGCACAGGTCGCGCTGGCCTGGATCC
>JADFVY010000020.1 GCA_015222795.1 Pseudomonadota bacterium
CCTCGTTGGTCCAGACGGCGACCTCGACCGGCCGCTCTGTCTCGACGCCAAGATCGTTCAGGCTGCGCACGACCTCAAGCCCGGCAAGCACGCCGAAGACGCCGTCGAACCGCCCGCCGGTCGGCTGGGTATCGAGATGGCTGCCGCACATCACCGGGGCCAGGTCGTTGTTCTTGCCGGGGCGGCGCGCGAAGATATTGCCCATCTTGTCGATCTTGATGGAACAGCCGGCTTCCTCGCACCATTGCACGAAGAGGTCGCGGCTCTGCCGATCCAGGTCGGTCAGCGCCAGGCGGCAGCAGCCGCCCTTCTCGGTCGCGCCGATCTTGGCCATTTCCATGAGGCTGTCCCACAGCCGCTTGCCGTCGATCTGAAGGTTTTTTTCGCTCGCCATCGATCTTCTCCCGTTAAGAGGTCAGCGGCCGATAGCAGTCGGGGGATGGGGATTGCGACCCTGTTGCCGCGCATTGGGTCGCGCGATATCCATATATCGCATGTAAGCCTCGACCTGTGTGAGACTACGCACAAATGCTCCCGTAAACTAACTGCCGTCTACCTGTTCACTAATCTTTTCTAACGCTCATCGCGGTTACATTCGCGTGGCGGTTTGGTTTTTCTTTACCAACCGGTTCAGTTATGGTCGGATACGCGAATCGAACATTCCTGACCGATTGGTCAGGTAAATAATTGCACGGGTTTGACCAACTGGTCAATGTTTTTTGAGGCTGGAAAATGAGCGCACAAGGCGCATCGATCCGGAACGGTCACAAGGCCGCCATCCGCGAGGAAAACGAGAAAGCCATCCTCGATGCGGCCGAGGAGGTGTTCGCGGAATATGGCTTCAGCGGGGCCTCAACGGGCCGAATCGCCGAGCGCGCGGGCATCCCCAAGGCCAACCTCCATTACTACTTCCCGACCAAGAAAGGGCTTTACCGGCGGGTCATCGACAACATCTTCAACGTCTGGCTGGAAGCCGCCAATTCCCTGGACGACAGCGACGATCCCGGGGAGGCTCTGACCCGCTATATCCATGCCAAAATGGACCTGTCCCGCAGCCGCCCGCTGGGCTCGAAAGTATGGGCCAACGAGATCATCCAGCGCGCCCCGATCATCCAGGACTACCTGGAAATAACCCTCCGCGAATGGACCGATTCCCGGACTGGAATGATCCAGCGCTGGATCGACGAGGGCAAGATCCTGCCCATCGAACCCCGATATCTGCTCTACATGATCTGGGCCACAACCCAGCATTACGCGGATTTCGGGCACCAGATCGCGACGCTGAACGACGGCAAGGAATTGTCCGACGAACAATGGGAAGAAGCCAAGCGAACCGCGACCGAGATCATCCTGCGCGGCATCGGCGTGGCAGTCTAAAAATGCCCACCTCAAACACCTCGCGCGCCCGGCAAACCAGGAAGCGAACCCGCATCCAGGTCGAGAAGGAAGAAAAGATTCTCGACGGCGCGCTGGAGATATTTTCCCGCTACGGCTACCGGGGCGCAACGGTCGACCAGATCGCCCAGGCCTGCGGCATGTCGAAGCCGAACCTGCTCTATTATTTCCGGCGCAAGCACGACATTTATGTCGCCGTCCTGCGCCGCACGCTGACGATGTGGCTGCAACCGCTGGAGGAGATCAGCGAGGACGGCGACCCGGCCGAGGAACTCACCCGATACATCGCAAAGAAGCTGGAATTCTCGCGAACCAATCCGCAGGAATCGCGCCTGTTCGCCAGCGAAATCATCCAGGGCGCGCCGCAGCTGCGAGAGGTTCTGGAGCGTCAGGTCCACGATTTGGTCGAGCAAAAGGCGGCGGTGCTCAGGACATGGGCCGCCCAAGGCAAGATTATCGACGTCGACCCCTGCCACCTGATTTTCATGATCTGGGCAACCACACAGCACTATGCGGATTTCGAATCGCAGATCGCGGCCGTCCTGCCGAATCGCGGCCGCGACGAGGTCATCGACGACGCATATGCCCCGCTGACCGAAATTTTCCTGCGCGGCATCCTGCCCCGCTGAGGGCTCCCAAAAAAAACGAGGCGGCAAGGCCGCCCCGTGAGAGTACCCATAGTCGGGGGAGGAAATTCACTCCGCGGCGGAAGCCGCCGTCGGATTGTTGGGATGAGTCGTCCAGTTGGCATAGCTGTCGTCGATCGGCTTGCCGGTACGCGCGTCGGTCCCCGATGTCTGCCGCACCATCTCGATGCAGCCCTCCACCGGGCAGACGCTGGCGCACAGGTTGCAGCCGACGCATTCCTCGTCCTTCACGTCGAAGTA
>JADFVY010000230.1 GCA_015222795.1 Pseudomonadota bacterium
GGCGCCCAGGAGACCCAGAGTTCATCACCGATGGAGACCGATGAATCAACGCGGCGCGCGTCGTTCTGGACGGTACTGGTGAACTGCACCCCGGTATCGGTGTCCAGCAGGATATGGCTTTCGTTACCGTAATAGGCGACGTCGCTGACCTTGCCCTTGAGCGCGATAACATCCTCGCCCGGTTTTTCCGCCGACAGAATGGTTTTTTCCGGGCGCACGGCAATGGCGATATCGCCGGCGGCCGGCCCGTCATGGGGCACCGCGACGCGACCCATGCCCATGACATCGACAAGCAGATCGCCGCCGGACTGGCCCGCGACCTTCGCCTCCAGCATGTTCACCTTGCCGATGAAGTCGGCGACAAAAAGGCTGTTGGGATGCTCATACAGCTCACTCGGCGGGGCGATCTGCCTGACCAGGCCCTGGTCCATGACGGCGGCGCGGTCGGCCATCGACAGGGCCTCGTCCTGATCATGGGTGACGATAACGAAGGTGATGCCGACGGAATGCTGCAGGCGCACCAGTTCCAGCCGCATCGCGTCGCGCAGCTTGGCGTCCAGCGCGCTCAACGGTTCGTCCAGCAACAGCACCTTGGGCTTCTTGACCAGCGCACGGGCCAGCGCCACGCGCTGCCGCTGGCCACCGGAAAGCTGGTCCGGCTTGCGCCTGCCGTAATCTTCGAGATGGACCAGCGCCAGCGCCTCCTCGACCTTGTCGCCGATCTCGGCCTTTGGCACGCCGGTGACCTTCAGCCCATAGGCGACATTGTCGAACACGGTCATATGCGGGAACACCGCGTAGGACTGAAACACCATGTTGACCGGGCGCTTGTTGGGCGACACGCCGAGCATGGGCTGGCCGTCGATTTCGATTTCGCCCTCGCTGGTGGTTTCGAACCCGGCCAGCATGCGCAACAGCGTGGTCTTGCCGCAGCCCGACGGGCCCAGCAGGGCAAAGAATTCACCGGGCATGACATCAATGCTGACATTGTCGACCGCGGTCACGCTGCCGAAATTCTTGGTCACGTTGCGGATGCTGATTATCGGTTTGGCGTCGGTCATTCTTTCTGGCCCATGTACCAAGGAGCGTTGATTATGCCCCATTTGATGGCTGCGCGGCGCGAACCGCGCCTTGCCAGCGGACAAGGGAACTCGGTCAAATGGGTCATAATCAACGCTCCTTGGTACTGGTCCAGCGCGACTGCATGATCATGGCAATCAGGGTCAGCGATAATGTGATTACGATGAGCACGGTGGAAGCCGCGTTGACTTCCGGCGTCACGCTGAAGCGCAGCATCGAATAGATCTTGACCGGGAAGGTATTGTCACCGACGCCCGCGGTAAAGAAGGTAATGACGAAATCATCCAGCGACAGCACGAAAGACATCAGCGCGCCGGCGACCAGCCCCGGGACCATGTACGGAAAAGTGACGTGCCAGAAGGTCTGCCATTCGCTGGCGCCAAGGTCGCGGCTGGCCTCTTCCAGGGATACGTCGAAGCCGGTCATGCGGGCGCGAACCACCACGGCGACGAACGGGATGGTAAAGGCGATATGGCTGACGATAACGGTATAGAGGCTGAGTTCGATACCGACGCTCCAGAAGAAAACCACCATCGCCACCGCCATGCAGATTTCCGGAATGACGATCGGCAGATGGATGATGCCTTCATAGGTCCCTTTCCAAGGGAACCAGTAGCGATATAGCGCCAGCCCCAGCATCGCACCCAGCGCGGTGGACACCACGGTAGACACGGCCGCGACATGCATCGAATTCATGAAAGCCTCATACAGGCTTTGATTGTGGAAGGCCTTTTCGTACCATTTCAGCGAAAAGCCTTTCCAGATGAAGGCGCGCTTGTAGGAATTGAAGCTGAAGGCGACCAGGGTGACAATCGGAAAATAAAGGAAGACGAAACATGAGAACAGGGCCAGCCACATCCAGGGCCGCTTGAGATATTCCAGCGGGTTCACGTCGCGCCGGCGGCGGCGGCTGGCAGTCGCATCCGTCATGTTGCCGCCCTCACACGTTCCCGCCGACGCGCCATAAGGGCGTTAATCGCGAAGAAGATAAACACCGGATACATCACCACGAAGGACAACGCCGCGCCGAATGGCCAGTCGCGCGACTTGGTGAATGCCTGGGCGATCAGGTTGCCGATCATCAGGCTGTCGGTGCCGCCCAGCCGGTCGGGCACCAGGAAGTTACCCATCGACAGGATAAAAACCAGCATGCAGCCCGTAACGATGCCCGGCATGGCCAACGGCGCCAGCACGGAAAAGAAGGTGCGCCATTGCCCGGCGCCGAGGTCGAGGCTGGCCTCAAGATAGGAGCGGTCGAGTTTTTCCAGCGTTGCGTACAGCGGCAGGATCAGGAAGGGCAGATGCACGTAAACCAGCCCGACGATCACCGTGGAATTGTTAAACAGCAGTTCAAGCGGCGTGAACCGGCCCATCAGGTCCGGCTGCCCCGTCAGGGTAAAGAACCCGTCCAGCATGCCATGCACCCAGCCCAGCCCGCTATTGACGACGCCCCTGTTGCCCAACACGACAATCCAGGCGAAGGTGCGGATCAGCATGTTGGTGAAGAAGGGCAGCACCACGGCCAGAAGCAGTGGATTCTTCCAGCGATCCGGCGCGAAGGCGATGCCCAGAGCGACGGGAAAGCCGATGGCCAGACACAGAAAGGTGCTCAGTCCGCCGATCCAGATCGATTTCCACAGAATTTTCAGATGGATCGGCTCGATGGCCCGCAGATAACTTTCGAAACTGAAGGCCAGATAAGTCTGGCCCAGCGGGCCACGCTCGCCAAAGCTGTATACCCATATCACCGTCACCGGGATGGTGAAAAACACCAGCAGCCAGAATGTGGCCGGCCCCATGAAGATCGCAAACGCCCGTTTATTTTTTCGCCAGTCTTCCATGTTTTTCCGTGAATTTCCCTATCAGATCGCAGGGCCGATCAAATCGCCGGCGCATCCGGGAGAAACGCCGATCATGTCATGGGGCAGTCACGAAACGGGCGGGAAACGGCAAATGCGCATCCCACCCGAGTCGCTTCGTAACCTGCCTGCTCAGGACGCCTGAATAGCGGTCCAGGCCTCGTCGTACAGTCTGGTATTATCGCCAACGCTGAGGATACCCTCGCAGCGCGACAGTACGTCGGCTGGCGCGAAGACTGCGGGATTGTCAGTGTATTCCGGCGGCATCCTGGCCTTGGCGTCCTTGTTCGCCGTCGCGAAATAGATCGTGTTGGATATCTCCACATTCACATCCACGTCATGCACATGGTTGATGAACTTGTGCGCATTCTCGGGATGCGGCGCGCCCTTGGGTATGCAGATGCTGTCGACCCAGACGTTCGAGCCTTCCTTGGGCACGACGTAATTGTAGCCCTCCTCTTCCTGCATCACGGCCGCGATGTCGCCACTCCATTCCATGGTGATATCGACCTCGCCGGCGACCAGAAGATCCTGGCCGTTGTCGGCGGCGAAGGTTTTGATGTGTGGCTTGACCGCGATCAGAAGGTCACGCGCCTTGGCGATTTCCTTCGGGTTGATGCTGTTCATGGGATAACCCATATATTTCAGCGCACAGCCGATGACCGCGCGCGAATCGCTGAGCAGCGCGATACGGCCGGAGTGTTTCTTGGCGCGTTCCGGCTCCAGCACGTCGGCCCAACTGTTGGGCACGCCATCCACCGCCGATTCCTTGTAGCCGAAGCCCAGGGTGCCCCACATATAGGGGATACCGTACTTCATGCCCGGATCGTAAGCCGGGTCTGTAAAAGCAGAATCCAGATGCTTGAGATTCGGGATTTTCGAATGATCGAGCGGCACCACCATGCCCAGCGAGATCATGTCCTCGACCATATAGTCGGTCGGCACGATGATATCGTAGCCGGGATTGCCTTCTTTCAGCTTGGCGAACATTTCCTCGTTGTCGCCAAAGAGGTCGTATTGGACAGCGATGCCGGTGCTCTTGGTGAAGGTATCGAGCGTCGTTTCGCCGATATAGGTGTCCCAGTTATATACGTTGAGCTGTTTTTCCTCGGCCGACCAGGCGCGATTGGCGCCGCCGACGAAGGTTATTCCCACGGCCGCGACCGAACCTTGCATGAAGGCGCGGCGCGAGACCTGCGAAATTAGAGACCTGCCGAATTTTCTCATCTTTTGTATGCTCCCTTTTGGAATGCTTGACTAAAGCAGGACAAAGGCTTCCCCCAGGCCATAAGATTGTACCGCTACCGCAATTGAGACCAAATTGCCCGCCGCTGTCAATGCGGGTGCGTACGATAGTCGGGCGGGCCTCGGGATTTTCCGGAAAAAATCAGTTCACCGAACGGGATAGGATTCGCACGCCGTCCGAAATCCTGTCGCCGGGATGCAGAATAACGGTTGCCCCTATCTCGAGTCCTTCGAGAATCTCTGCTTCCCGGCCATTGCCGTGGTCGATCTCGATATGCCGCAACTTTGCAACATTCTCCTCGGCAACGAACACCGCCCAGGACTCACCGTCGCGAAACAGCGCGCCGAGCGGCAGCTTCAACACGTCCTCGCCGCGCCAGTCCAGGATATGGGCATCGACGCGGTAGCCGTGACCCAACCCCTGCCACTTTTCCGGCGGGTCGGTGAAATCGACGATGACATTGACCCGCTGCTCCTCGATCCCCAGCGCGGAGATTTTCGTGAATGCGTACGGTTCCACCCGCCGCACCCGGCCGGCCAGTGTAACCCCGCCCCAGTCCTCAATCGCCACCTCGGCGCCTTCCCGGACCCCAACCGCATCGCCGGACAGCAGGTCCACCACGATTTCCATGTCGGCGGGGTCGCCGAGTTCCACCAGCCAGGCGCCGGCGGCGACAACACCTTCGCTCTCATGGATCACGCGCAATATTCTGCCATCCACCGGCGAGTAAACCTCCACGCAGCAAGCCTGTTCGCGCCCCTCCCCGCTTTCCGCTCCGGGCTGGATTAACGCCGCTTGTGCTGTCTCCAGCTCGAATCGCCGTATCTCAATGGATGCCTTGGCCGTCGAAAGCGCCGCGTGCCGCGTCCGCAGTTCCAACTTTGCCCGGTCCAGGTCGCGCTGGGAGACATTGCCGCGCTTGGCCAGTTGTTCCGCGCGATTCAGTTCAGCGCGTGCAAAATCCAGTTCGGCGAGGGCGCGCGCCTGCTCGGCCTCGGCCAGCGCGAAAGCCGCCTCCGCCGCCTTGATCGCCGACTCTGCCTGGGCGCGGGCGCGTCGGTCCAGGAAGGTGGGGGCCACGGGCTGGATCGTGGCGAGCAGGGTTTCGTTAGCCACTATCCTGTCTCCTACATGTCGTTCGATGCGCCGGACCTGGCCGGGCACCGGCGCGGATACGACATAAACCTCACGCACGCGGGTCTGCCCGTCGCCGTCAATGGTGACCGTCAGCTGCCCACGCGCAATAACGGCAAGATCAACGGGCACCGGCTGCGGACGGAAGGCATAGACGAGGGCCGCCGCAAGAACGGACGCAAGAAGCAGGTACCAGCCGATTCGGCGCCAAGGCATGGCCATTCCCCTATTCCCGGGTTTTCAGAACAGCGACAAGATCAAGATGATCGATGCGACGCCGCACCACCAGCCCGGTGAGAAGCGCGGCCGACAATACGACCAAGGCGGAAAATCCATAAGTGCCGCGCTCGATCACCAGCGGTATCCGGAACAGCTCCGTTTCGAAACCCTCCGCCATCGCCCATGACAGGCCATGGCCGATAACAAACCCCGGAATCAGCGCCGCCACGGTGAGCAACGCGAATTCCCCCAGCAGGATCCAGGAAACCTCGGCCCGTGTAAATCCCAGCACGCGCAGGCTGGCGAGTTCGCGTCCCCTTTCCGAGAGCGATATCCGCGCGCTGTTGTAGACGACGCCAAAGGCGATCATGCCGGCAAACAGGATGTTGAAGGTCGTCATGAGCAGCATGCTCTCCGCCAGGGTATCCCGGAAGCTCTCCACCGCCGCCTTCTCGATGGTGACCCCGGCGACCGCCGGCGCGTCCTTCAGCTTTCGATACAGTTCCGTCTCGCGCAGGGGGTCGGTCTGGAGATAGGCCAGCGAAACCATCGGCTGGTCGCCCATGAACCGGTTGAGCGCCGCAAAATCCATATAGGCAGAAGTGCCAATATACCCTTCCACGACGGCGGCAATCGATATTTGGGCGATGGGGCGGCGCCCTTCCATCGCCTCGACGGTCAGCCTGTCACCGCGCCCGACGCCCAGAACCTCCGCCAGTTTTGCAGACAGCACAAGCCCCTCCGGCGGCATCGAAACAGGATGCAGATCCTGATCCAGCAGGCGGCCGAGGTCACTGCCGGGCGTCATGCCGATCAGCGCCGTCCGCCGGGAAAGATGGCGGTTGCGGATTCGCACCGCCACCGCGCGCACCGGCTCGGCCCTCAAAACGCCGGGCATGGCCTCGAACTCCCGAACCACACCGGCGGGCCTGGCCCCGACGAGCGAGACCGTTACGTCCTGGCGATTGATGCGATTGAACTGGACGTCGATGATCATCTCGATCGAATCGAGCATGAACATGGAACTGATAAGGATCGCCACGGCCATGGCGATCCCGAGGGTCGTCAGCCCCGACCGCATCGGCCGTCGCATGATATGCCGCAGAACCATCCGGGTCGCGGGGCCAAAACGAAGTGTCAGCCCCAGTCGTTCGGCCAGGGTCCGGCGGTAGACGGGCGGCGCCGCCGGCTGCATGGCGACGGCTGGTGGCAGTTGCACGGCGCGGCGAACCGCGCCCAGCGTGCCGGCCAGCGCCACCAGGACGCTGATAAGCGCCGAAATCAGGAACGTGCTGAAATCGATCCGGTAATACAGGAACGGGAAGCGGAAAAAATCCGTATACATCTCGGTCAGGCCACGCCCCAGCCAGGCGCCGCCGACAAATCCCAAAAATATGCCGATCCCCACGATAGCCAATACGAACTTGGTATAATGCCAGCCGACCGCCAGCCCCGAATAACCAAACGCCTTCAGCAGGCCAATCTGCTCGCGTTCGGTGGCGATCAGCCGCGAGATGACGATATGCAGCAGGAAGGCGGCGACACCCAGGAAGATGGCGGGCGCCACCCGCGCCATGGATTCCAGCTGCACCATTTCGTTCGAGATGTACCAGTGGGAGACCTGATCCTTACGGCCATAAGCGCCGACGCCACCATAGGGCTGGAGGATGCGGTCGAGCGCCGTAATGATTGCCGGTTCCGAGGCGCCGCGCATCATGGTGAGCGAGACCGAATTGAACGAATCCTCGAGATCGTAGGCCGCCGCCAGCATCTCGCGACCGACCCACATGACCCCGAAACGGCGATCGTCGGGCATCATCGCGCCAGGGCCAAGCGAGTAGATATATTCCGGAGACAGGGCGACCCCGACCACATCCAGCCGGCGCTTGCGGCCATTGATAACAGCGTGGAGATAATCGCCCGGGCGCAGACCATGCGCCTCGGCAAAGGCCTCGTTGAGGACGACCTCGCCAAGATTGCCGGGCTGAACACTACGCCCCATGCGAAGATGCAGCCCGTTCAGTTCGGGCGGATGGCGCTCGGGCACCGAGATCAGCAACCCGCGGGCGGGCTCGGCCATGCCGGCGACGTCAAGCGTGACCATGGCGACAATGCGCGTTTCGACCCCTGCGACGCCGGGTATGGAAGCGATCTCGCGGCTCAGCCTTGCCGGCGCCCGTTTGACCTCGGCGAAGATATCGGCAAAGCGATAGCGCTCATAATAGGCGGCCCTTGTTTCTTCCAGGGATCGCAGCGTGCCCAGCGCCATCACATACATCGCGACGCCGCATCCGATAACCAGCGCGACCGCCAGCGCCTGCAGCCAGACATGGCGCAAATCGCGGATCAGTTTACGATCCAGTGCGAGCATTGGTATTACCACTCCAGTTCGCTCGCTGGCCGGCGGGTCTCGTTTGCGCGCATCTCAACGACCGCGCCGTCGGCGAATCGGATGATGCGGTGGGCCATCTCCGCCATGCCCGCGTTATGGGTGATCAGGGCCGTCGTGGTGCCAAGTTCCCGATTCACCGATTCCAGCGCCTCCAGAACCACCACGCCGGTTTTGCTGTCCAGCGCGCCGGTTGGCTCGTCGCACAGCAGCACGTCGGGCTGCTTGGCGATGGCGCGCGCGATGGCGACGCGCTGTTGCTCGCCGCCGGAAAGCTGGGCCGGGAAATGATCCATGCGTTCGGCCAGGCCGACCAGCGCCAGCGCGTCCTCGGGTTTCATCGGATCGCGCGCGATCTCGGTGACAAGCGAGACGTTCTCGCGGGCAGTGAGGCTCGGGATCAGATTGTAGAACTGGAAGACGAAACCGACATGATCGCGGCGATAGGCGGTTAATTCGGCTTCGCCATAGGCCGTGAGTTCGTGGTCGCGGAACCAGACCGTGCCGGCGGTGGGATAATCCAGCCCGCCGATGATGTTCAGGAAGGTCGATTTGCCGCTGCCCGAGGGGCCCAACAGCGCTGCTATCTCGCCCTCGTGCAGGTCGAGATCGATGCCCCGCAGGGCATGCACTTCCACCTCGCCGGTCACGTAAACCTTGGTAAGCCCGCGCACCCTGAAAGCGGCCGCGGCATCGTCGGCCGACGAACTGACCATACTGGCGGTATCACTCATGACGGAACCATTGTTGCGCAACCGGCGCCCTCTGTATAGCGCCGCGGCAGCGCGGCGGCGTTGCGGCAGGTCAATTCCGGGCCAGACTCTCAGGCCTTAACGATTCGTTCCCTGTGTGCCGACACATCGCGCGTGGCGTTGCGCGTATCGACCACCAGGCGGCTGTGAGCCACCAGTTCGGCGTAATCCACATCGTCGTGGTCGGTGCAGATGAAGGCGGCGTCGTAGGAGGCCAGGGTTTCCTGGCTCCAGCCGACCGATTGCCGGCCGGCCAGCGCCGCATGCTCGCGCGTCATGGGAATTTCAGCGACGTAAGGGTCGTAATAATCGACCGCGGCGCCTCGTTCCTCCATCAGTTCGATAATGGTGAGCGACGGGCTTTCACGGGTGTCGTCGACATTCTTTTTGTAGGCCAGCCCGATCAGCAAAATACGGGCGCCGTTCAGCCCCTTGCCCGTCTGGGCGTCCAGCGCATCGCCGAGGCGGCGCACCACATGGCGCGGCATGTCGGTATTGATTTCACCGGCCAGTTCGATGAAGCGGGTCGATATCCCGTGTTCGCGCGCCTTCCAGGTCAGGTAGAAGGGATCGATCGGGATACAATGGCCGCCCAGACCGGGCCCGGGATAGAACGGCATATAGCCGAACGGCTTGGTCTTGGCGGCGTCGATCACTTCCCATACGTCGATGCCCATGCGGTCGTAGACCAGCTTCAACTCGTTCGCCAGCGCGATATTGACGGCGCGGAAGATGTTCTCCGTCAGCTTCACGGCCTCCGCCGTGGCGGCCGAGGAGACCGGCACGACCTGGCCCACAATCTGGCCATACAGGGTCGAGGCGAGATGCAATGCCGCCTCGCCGTCGCCGCCGACCACCTTGGGGATCGTCGTGGCGCCATAGTCGGGATTGCCGGGATCTTCGCGCTCGGGCGAATAGGCGAGGTAAAAATCGTCGCCGGAGCGCAGCCCGCCGGCTTCCAGTATGGGTTTCAGAACCTCCGTCGTCGTTCCGGGCCATGTAGTCGATTCAAGAACGACCAGCTGGCCGGCCCGCAAATGGGGCGCAATCGCCTCACCGGTGGATATAATGAATTTCAGATCGGGTTCGCGAAAACGGGTCAGCGGCGTGGGCACGCAGATCAGAATGGCGTCCATATCGACGGCATCCGAAAAATCCGTGGACGCACTGAATTTCCCCGAATCGACGATAGCCGCGATCCGGGCATCCAGGATATGCCTTATGTAGGTTTTACCCTCATTCAGGAGTCGGACCTTGGCCTCGTCGATATCGAACCCGGTGACGGTAAATCCTTCTCGCGCAAAGGCCTCGGCCAATGGCAATCCGACATAACCCAGCCCGACAACGCCAATTCGCGCGCTGCGATCCAGGAAGTGCTTTTCCAAAGCGTTTTCGCCGTTTTTCACGGAATTCGCCATTCTTCCCACCAATTCGCCGCGCCGAGGTTTGCCGGTTATCGGACAAGTCGGAAAGACTGTCAACGAGTCCGCCGCCCAACCGGCACAAAAATTGCTTTCTTGCAACTTACGAGTATGTATTGCCAACGATGCTGTCAAAGGCGATACTGACGGAGTACCGAGAATAAGTCAGGCGGAAGGGACAATATTGGCCGACAAGGGTACTTCCAACAAGATCAATGTGGTCACCGGAACGGCAACGCGCCGGAGCCGTTCGCGTTGGTACGCGGGTTATTTCCTGCTGGCAGTCGTCAATATCGTAACGATCGCCACCGGCATGCTGATGAATCATCAACTTGTTCGGCAATACGAAAAATCAAACGAATTAAACCGTTACTGGTCCGAGCATCTTACAGATTATGCGAAACTGGAGGCCATGCTCTCCAATGCCAATGCGCCGGGCAACGACATTTTTGAATCGCGTGACGCACCGAGGGAAATCGCCCGGCTGGATGAGTCGTTGGGCCTGCTGTACGGGGAACTAGCGGGAATGCGCGAGAGGCATGATTCATCCCCCTTTACCGCGCACACCGATGACTGGAGCGGCCTGATGGACAAGATCGAAGGGCTGGCTGGACGAATGGGCGATCAGACAAAGGATCTGTTGATATTATTCGCGGCGGGTGATCTCGCCGAGGCGGGCGGAAAGATGGCCCGCATGGACAGAACGCACGCGGAAATAGTCCTGATCGTGAACCGCCTGGAAGAAGAGGCGCAGCAGTTGCAGCGTAACGCTCTCGATGAACAGGTTCTGCTGGCCTCGCAGATGCGCAACATTCAGTATTTCATCGGATCGCTTATCGCCTTGCTGGTTTTGGGTGTTGCCGCCTATGGCTATCGCCTTTCCCGTCAAATGAACCGTAACGACGAGGAACGGGCCGGCCAACTAGCCGCACTGGAGATTAGCGAGCAGCGTTTTCGCGAACTTGCGGAAGGGTCCATCCAGGGCATTGTCGTACATCGCGACGGAACACCGCTTTTCGTCAACGACGCCTGGGCGCGAATTCATGGATTCGAGGATTCCGCACACACCCGCACTTTGGAAAGCATCGTCAACCTGACCGTCCCTGACGATCGCGATTCGGTCCGCGATATCCAGTATGCCCTTCAGTATGGCATCGGGACGTCGCGGCAATACGAATACCGGGCGACACGGCGAGACGGCAAAACGATCTGGCTGGAATGCCAGGAGCGCGTGGTAGTCTGGCAGGGCAGCCCAGCGTTGCAGTCCACGGTCATCGACGCGACCGAGCGCAAGCAGGCAGAAGAGAGCCTGCGCGACGCCATGCTTCAGGCGGACCAGGCCATCAATGCACGCACCCGATTTTTCGCCGCCGCCAGTCACGATCTTCGCCAACCGTTGCACGCGATCTCGCTGTATTTGCCGCTGCTGCTTAAACGCATGGAAAAGACCGAGAATCGGGAAATGCTGGGAGCCATCCAGAATTCCTGTAATGCAATGCGGTCGCTGCTTGATTCTCTGCTCGATATCTCGCGGTTGGATGCCGGCGTCATCGAGCCGGAAAACAGCCCCATTCCGTTGCTCGAAATCTTCGATCAACTGGGCATGGAATTCGCGCCGCAGGCTGCGGCCAAGGGGCTGGAACTCCGCGTCGTGTCCGCCGACTACTGGGTCAGGAGCGACCCCGCGCTGCTGGAGCGAATATTGCGCAACCTGCTGACCAACGCCATACGATATACGTCCAAGGGAAAAATCCTCCTTGGCGCCCGGAGGGCCGGCTCAACAGTGCGTATAGAGGTCTGGGACAGCGGAATCGGCATCGAGAGCGAAACGCTCGAGCATATATTCGAGGAATTCTACCAGGCCGACAATCCAGAACGTGACCGCAACCGTGGCCTGGGGCTGGGATTGGCCATCATCGAAAGACTGGCGACCCTGCTGGAACACAAGTTGGGCGTGCGCTCCTGGCCTGGCCGGGGGTCGGTGTTCGACATAACGCTACCCGTTACGGACGAGCCTGCCAGTGCAGATGCCCGAATGCGTCAGACACCACCGGAAACCGGGAGTCTTCAGGGCCGGTTGGCGGTGCTTGTGGACGACGACCCGATCGTACTGGAAGGCACCGAGGCCATGCTGGAAGACTGGGGCTGTAAAGTTGTCAGCACGTCGTCGGGAAACGAGGCCGTGGCGGCAATCTTCGCAACAGACCGGATTCCGGATTTTATTCTGGCGGACCTGCGCCTTCGCGGCACCGAAACCGGCCTGGACGCCATTGCGGCCCTGCATCAATCGCTGGACAGACCGATCCCGGCTATTATCGTTACCGGCGATACCGATCCCGACCGTATCAGGGAGGCGTCGGCGAGCGGCTATATAATCCTGCATAAACCCGTGGAACCCGTACGATTGCAAAAAGCGATACAGAAATTAATTCAAGTCATTCAGCCGGAAATCATCGAAAGTTAGGCTTTGCGGCTGGCGGCATTGCAATCGCAGCACCCCTAAGGTATTACCGAATTTTGGCACATTTATTGCTTAAATGAACGCACGGGCAAATCGTAACGGAAAGCCAAATTGTATACAATTTAAATTTCCAATGCATTCCTGTCCAAACGATAACAATGATCTATATCAAAGTATGTAGACTGCCGTTAAAATAGTATTGGAATCAAAGATGAATAAAGGCCAGATTCAAGACGCGGTTAAACCGACGTCCAGTTCAAGTGTCGAGGCGGGAAAGAAAATGAAAATACTGGTTGTCGATGACCATGCGCTGTTTCGGCAGGGCTTGGCGATGTTGCTGAAGGAACTTTATCCGGATTCCGAGATACTGGAGGCCGCCACCTCGGTGGCCGCGTTGGAATCGGCTGGGCAAAACCCCGACATCAGACTTGTCCTGCTTGATCTGAAGCTGGAGGATGGCAGCGGATTCGAGACCCTGGAGAAACTTTCCAGCGAGCTTGCCAATGCGGCTGTCACCATCGTGTCCGCCTCGGAAGACAGCCGGAACATTTCCCGATCCTACAAAGCCGGCGCCAAGGGCTATATCGTCAAATCCTCGACATCGGATGTGCTGCGCCACGCCTTGCCGCTGATACTCGCAGGCGAGATCTACATCCCGTCGCACGCCATGTCGCTGTTGACCGGCGGAGGTTCAGGCGGGAACGAGCCCACAAGTTCGCATACCGGAGTGGCCGGGGCGCCGAGCCTGACGCCGCGTCAGCAGGAAATCCTGCTGCTAATGGCGCAAGGGCTTCAGAACAGGGATATTGCCTCTTCGTTGGGCATGCTGGAAGGCACCGTGAAAGTGCATGTGAAAAGCATTTTACAAAAACTCGGCGTCAATAACCGTACCCATGCGGTGGTGACCGGTATCCGTCTCGGCCTGGTGCCAAGCGATCTGGTGCTGCCCGAGTCCTGATCGCGGTAGTGGGGAAATTCTTTAGTAGCCCTTCCCGGCTATTTGTCCTGTTTCCGTTTTGCGCACAATGTGGCACCCTGTATCGAAAGCGATAACAGGGAAGCTAATGGAGTGAATCAGAATGGACTCGGGGGAAATACTGCGGAATTACGCGTCAACCAGTTCCACGCCAATCTGGCGCGCAGGATCGTCGATCTCGCGCGCGAGCGCGATTTTCCGGCCGGCGGCCAGTTAACGGAACACTGGCTGGCCAGCGAGCTTGGTCTGTCGCGTTCGCCCGTTCGCGCGGCGCTGCGCCTGCTGGACCGGATCGGCATCGTTCGCACTATCCCCAACCGGGGTTGTTTTCTGGCCCGGCCGGCGGCGGAACTTGACGACGGCAATTGGGATTTGCCGGCCACCGGGGAAGAACAGCTATACACCGCCCTGACCCGCGACCGCTTTGCCAACCGCCTGAAAATACAAATCAACGTCACCGAACTGTCGCGCCGATATGACGCTGGCAGGTCACTGGTCGAACGGGTACTCGCACGACTGGCCGACGAAGGGCTGGTAGAGCGCGAGGCCGGCCTTGGCTGGCGTTTTCTGCCCGCGGTGGATAATCCACTGGTTTACGAGGAAAGCTATCGGTTCCGGCTTGCCGTTGAGCCAATGGCCATTCTGGATCCCGGGTTCAGCCTGAACGGCAAGCGCCTGCGCGGGTTGCGGCGTCGGCATGAAGAACTGATCGACGGGCTGACACATACGGTTTCGCCACGCGATATTGTGGAATCCGATGCCGATTTTCACGAGGCTATCGGCGCCTGGTCCAACAACCGGTTTATCCTGCAGGCGATCCAGCAACAGACCAGGTTGCGCCGCCTGATGGAGTTCAAGTTCAGCATGGAGGACGGAGAACGCATGATCCAGTCCTGCCGGGAACATCTGGCGATCCTGGACGCGCTGGAGACGGATGACCGAAAAAGGGCAGCCCGGTTAATGCGCCAACATATCGAAGTCTCGCGCGACGTATTGCCGGATTTCACGGCGCCAACGACTACTTAATAGTGGAGGACACAGAAAAATGAGCGAAGGCAAGGTTATTGCATTTTTCCCCGAGGCGGCTTTCGGGCCGGCGCTAAATTCAGTAGGCATCGCCCAGGCCTGCGAGAAACTGGGCCACAAGGCGGTATTCCTGACCGATCCCGGCATGGCCGGCGTCTATGCGGGCTATGGCTTCGAGGAGCATATGGTCAACATGTCCGAGCCGATGGAGCCCGAGGCGATGGCGAAATACTGGTCGGATTTCATCAACGGCCATATCCCCAACTTCAACAAGAGCCCCTACGACCAGATCGACAACTACGTGAAGGAATGCTGGGAGGCGATCGTCGACACCTCGGTCTGGGCCGAAAAGGACCTGCCGGGCGTACTGGACAAGGTGAAGCCCGATATCATCTGCGTCGACAACGTGGTCCTGTTCCCGGCCATCAAGCAGTATGGCAAACCCTGGGTGCGCATCATCTCATGCAGCGAGAACGAGTTCCCGGACCCCGATATCCCGCCACATCTGTCAGGCTGCGGCGAGAACGACAAGGCCTGTTTCGCAAAATATACCGCCCGCTTCAACGAGGTGGTCAAGCCGGCCCATGACATCTTCAACGAGTTTCTCGCAAAATGCGACGAGGCACCCTATCCGCTGGGAGAGTTCTTCGAGGCGTCCCCGCATCTCAACCTGCTGCTCTATCCCGAGCCGGTGAAGTTCACACGGCGCGACCCGCTGGACCCGGCCCGTTTCCAGTATCTCGAGGGCTGCGTGCGCCAGGATGAGCCCTATGAAGTTCCCGAATTCAAGGCAAATAATGATAAGCCGCTGCTCTATGTCAGTTTCGGAAGCCTGGGTTCGGGTGACACGGACCTTTTGAAACGCCTGATGACAACGATCGCCAGCCTGCCCTACAGGGCGCTGTTCAATGTTGGTGATTACGGGGATGCCTTCGACGAGGTTCCGCCGAACGTGCATATCGCCGGCTGGTACCCGCAGCCCTCGGTGATCCCCCAAGTCGACGCGGTAATCCATCATGGCGGCAATAACAGCTTCACCGAATGCCTCTATTTTGGCAAGCCGGCGATCATCATGCCCTATGTATGGGACGGCCACGACAACGCCACCCGCGTGCAGGAAACCGGCCACGGTTTCAAGATGCACCGCGCCGACTGGACCGACGGGGAACTGGCCGGCAATCTTGCCTCGATGATTACGGACAAGGCCATGCAGGACAAGCTGGCCGCGACCGCGACCCATATGCAGAGCCGCCACGGCCCGACCAAGGCCGCGGAATTGCTCGACAAGATCGCCCGAGGTTGACCCGACGATGGTAGTGAAAACCGAGACCACGGCGCCCCGACTCGCCAACCCCGCAACTTACGACGGGGAACTGGCGGACTGGGGCCCGGTGCCGACCATGATCGAGGGCAAATCCATGACCTCGGGCGCGCTGATCCACAAGGGGCCGGACGGCGAGAACGAATGCGGCCTGTGGGTCTGCACCCCGGGCTTCTGGAACTGTCACGTCACCAGTGACGAGTTCTGCCATTTCCTGGCCGGCCGCGCGACCTATACCCATGAATCGGGCGAGATCATCGAGATCGAGCCGGACACCGCCGCCTTTTTCCCGAAGGACTGGAAGGGCACCTGCCGGGTCCATGAAACCGTGCGAAAAGTCTATATGATCCGGTAAGCCGGCAGCCGGTCAACCGGCCATAACCGGCGCGGGCGTTTCTCTGCCCACCAGCCTCAACAACACTGGCGGGCCGATCAGGGTCAGCGCGGCAATCACCGCAAAACCGATACCCCAGGAGGCGACGGTCTCGCCACCGCCGGTCAGATCCAGCGTGACTCCCAGAATCAGCGGGCCGACCGCTCCACCGCCAAAACCCAGGAATGAATGCAGCGCCATGGTGGCGCCGCGTTCATCCGGCCGTGCCGCGCCGACGGTTCCCGCGGTCAGGGCCGAGGAATCGGTGGCGATGATGGTGCCGTAAAGCAGGCACATGAAGGCCGCCGCCGGAAAGGACAGCGCGGCGGAAAAACCGGTCCCGGCCGCCACCAGCGCGGTGGCCATCATTACGACCAGAATCGTCCGCCTGCGCCCGAAGCGGATGGCGATCTCGTTGCCGATGATACTGGAGGGCAGCGCCACCACGGTGACGATGGCGCTGATCAGTGGGATGTCCCAGCCGGCCGAACCGGCGGGATGCATCGCCGCGGCGAAGGTCAGAAAAGCGACCACCCAGGACAGGAAGACGAACAGCTCGCCGGTATGCAGCGTATAGGCGACGATATAGCCCATCGCCGGGCGGTTGGAGAACACCGGCCGAAAATCGGGAATGCGGAACCAGTCCGCCAGCTTCGACGGCATGCCGAGAGGCCGCAGCGTCCAGGCGGCGAGCGCAAGCCCGGCCAGCGGCCCGGCCAGCGTTATCCAGAATGCCCAGCGCCAGCCAAGCTCCGCCGCGATCACGCCGGACAGCCAGAAGGACGCGCCGGCGCCGATGGCGTAGCTGGCGGTATAGAACGAGACCGCACGCGATGGATGGCTGCCCTCGTAGCGGTCGACCAGCGCCTTCAGCCCCGGCATGTAGCAGCCAGCGAATCCGATGCCGCCGAGCACCCGGAAGGCCATTGCCGACCAGAATCCGGTGGCCAGCGCCAACCCGGCCAGTGACAGCGCGCTTAAAACACAACCCACCAGGAAAACCAGCCGCGCGTCGATGCGGTCGGTGCCGCCGACCAGCGACGGCACGCCGATCATATAGCCGACGAAGAAAATACCGTTCAGCCAGCCGGCCTCCGTCTTGCTGAGCCCCCATTCCCCGATCAGCGCCGGCGTGATGGCCCCGAAGGCCGAAAACCCCAACAGGCTGGCTGCCATCGCCAGACACATGGCGACGACAAGCGCCGTGCCTCCCAGCCGGGCATGGGCGACGGAAGCCATCAAGGGCGACGCATGGGGAGGGGATCGCCGGCGAATATGCGCGCGACATCCGACGACGCAATATAAGCCGCCAGCGCCGCGCTGTCGGCGGTCAGCCTGATTTCATTCCTTCGAATAACCTGGCCTGCTATGCGGTCCGCGTGCACGTCTTCGCCCACGGCTTCCAAGTTCATAATCCAAATCAACAATTGCCCGCCGTCGGTAATCTCGTACCGTAGAATCATATGAAGGGGATTGTCCGGCCCACGTTCTTTCAATTCGTCGAAGCCAACGATGGTCATATACCGGTTTTCGCCAATCCGCGTAGCCAGAATATCAAATTCGGACATGCCCGGGCTGTCGCTCGGCCCGCCCTCATTGATAGAGACCATTCGCACTTTATAGCGGTCGCCCGCGGCCGCAGCGACATCGGCATACTCCTCGCCCTCGTTTCCGGAGAACCAGCGGCCGATCAGCCGGTCGTCACCCTCGCCGTCAGCAGACGAGGGAAGCGGGTTCCTGCTGTCTGGAATGCAGGCAGAAAGAACCAGAGCCACCGAAAGCATGGCCAGCGGCACGCGACACAACGACAGCATATTTTTCATTTTGCAATCCTCCCTGAATGCTTCGATCCGTCGCCACGGCAAACAGCACATCATACCCGGCGGCGTTTACAAACATCAGGTTGCTGGCGGTCGAATAGCCGATGGCGGCGTATTTATATCAATGCACGGGATGACATCGTCCGTCACGCTGATTTCGCCCTTGCCAACGCGTCAGTCGGAGGGTGTTAAACCTTCGTGGGATCAGTCCGCCGGTTCGGCGATAAAGCCCGCGGGCTGCAGCAAATCGGCGCTGGCATGCCGGGCGGGGCTGGTCGTCGCTTCTTCCACCGGTTTCAGCGGGTCCATCTGGGCGGCTTGCGCGCCAAGAAACAACATCGAGAACAGGAACAACATCACAATTACCGCTGACCGCATAACCGCTTCCAAAGCCTTCTTTTTTATGGCCGACGGGCGACCAATTACCGACATAATGCCAAGCCTTCGGGCCCGGCGTTTCAACAGGCACTATCCTACAATTGATTTAAGATTGAATTAAGTCGAAACCATGATTCTTCTTGGTTTCGCAAAAAAATTCCTGAACGCTATCGCAACGCGCTCACGAAACGCCGTCAGGCCGAAGCACAGGGCAGGATCACGATTTCCGTGTCCGTGTGTTCCTTCACGGACTCGCCGGACACGGTTTCGAATTCCGCGTCGTCCCAGGCCAGCATGCCGCCGCGCAGATGGGTGGCCCTGTCGTAATCCGTGGACAGCATAATGCCGGCGGCCTGTGCCGAACGGCGACCCACCGCGCAGGTGAGCACAAGCCGGCGTCCATCGTCAGCCGGCAGCTTGCGGATGTCGAACTTCGACAGCGGCAGATTGATGGCGCCGGGGATGCGGTCCTGCGCGAATTCCCACTCCTCGCGCACATCGACCAGAACAGCCATGTCGGACGACAGCCAGCGACACAAAGTCGTGGCGTCGATTTCGATGAGCCTCTTCTCCGTCCATGCAGCCGTATCCGTCATAGCGTCAATCCCTTTGAAAATATCTCGCCCGCCCATTTGCGCGAACGTCTGGATCTTATTTACGCAGTATATAGGGGGACTTCAAGCATAATATACAGTTTAATATGGTATTTAAATTATTCTACATTTATTTAAGCGTTTTATAATTCCATATCTTGTTGTTATAATTAAATAATAACCCACGGGACAGTCCGGATTCTGGATCATCACGTAAAAAACTCTCTTTCGTGGCATGAAAATTAATTTCCCGTTGTTGATTCCCTGCCCACGCAGCTTATAATAAACAAAGGTCAGTAATGACGTTTCCGGAAATGCTGGGAGGCACCGGGCAGAGACAGAATATCCAGAAAGGAACGGAACCATGTGTGGCATCGCGGGTATCATGTACAAGACGCCCGGTGGCGGCGACACCGGCAAGGACCTTATCAATATGCTGGACGGCTGCCAGCATCGCGGCCCGGACTCGACCGGCTTCGCGCTTTATGGCGACGGCCATGACGGCGAACTGCTGTTGCGCTTCATGACCGTTGCCGACGATGGTGGCAAGACCAGCATCGACGCAATCAAGAAAATTCTCGGCGACTACAACTGCAAAATCCTCGACGAAGAGACCGAGGGCGGCAATTACCGCGTGCGGGTGAACTTCACCGGCGACCTGCAGAAGTTCGCCTACGCCCTGGAACACGGCGCGACGGTGATTTCCATTGGCTCCAGCCTGGAGATCATAAAGGATATCGGCGGCGCCCACGATGTCGACGACATCTACCATGTGGCGCGCTACACCGGCACGCACGGGCTGGGCCATGTGCGCCTGGCAACCGAATCCGACGTCAAGCCCGAAGCCGCGCATCCTTTCTGGGCCACCGGCTTTTCCGATGTCGCCATCGTTCATAACGGGCAGATCACCAATTACTGGAAGATGCGCCGGCGGCTGGAACGCAAGGGTTTTGAATTTCGCACCGACAACGACAGCGAACTGATCGCGGTCTATCTGGCCGAAAAGATGTCCCATGGGATCGCGCTGAAAGATGCGTTGCGCGATTCCATCGACGATCTGGACGGCACGTTCTCCTTCCTGGTCTCCACCAAGGACGAGATCGGCTACGCCAAGGACCGGCTGGCCGTGAAGCCGATGGTGCTCTACGAGACCGACGACATGATCGCGGTCGCCTCGGAAGAGGTGTCGCTGAACCGGCTTTTCCCCGGAGA
>JADFVY010000231.1 GCA_015222795.1 Pseudomonadota bacterium
CCTGATAATGTCGGAAACCAAATCCCAACAACATAACCGCCGCCCAAGCATCCCTTCTCGTAAATACAATGTCAAAGAACGTGGCGGGCGGCACGTACCGCCCAAACATGGCCCGAAAGACCAATACAGCACGGGATGCGGACCAGGCCGCGCCGTGCTGCGAGGCGGGTGTATACCCCCCCCACCAAACCCTGTCAAATTTTTTGTTGGAGAACCTCGGAAAAAAATCAGACTCATCGAAATACCGCCATTTTTGACCACTCTGGCGCAGCATTTTTTTACACCCTATGTTGATCTGCACCTTTTTCTTGAGTTCAGCAGGATTAAAATTACTAACGGAAGATTAACATCGGGATTTCTTCATTAATTTTTTACTAATCCATTGACATAAAGGGGGAGCCTAAGCATTGTCACAATTGAATCCTTGGCATGCTTGAAAATTCGATTAGACTCCTACCTTGATTTCTAACAGTTCGAAGTTATCCATGAAAAAACATTTTACCTTTATAGCAGTTCTGGGCGCTGGCGCGGCGCTCTCTCTCGCCAGCTTCGTGTCCTTGTCGACAACGCAGGCCGCCAGCGAGGCGCCGTTGCTGACCGAGTCCACCCCGTCCGGAGCACCCACACCGGTCCAACTTGCCTATTATATGGAAGACAGCACGGCTGAGTCCGCGCAGCTATCGATAACATATGAGCGCGAACTCACGGTGGGCGACGGCGATACGTTGATGGCGATGTTGACGGATGCTGGCGCCGACCGCCGCGATGCCCACGCCGCCATTACGGAAATGAGCAAGGTTTTCAAGCCTCGCTATCTCAAGCCCGGACACAAGATTATCCTGACCCTGCGGCCGTCGCCCGACCCGGAAGGCGCCGCCGAACTGATTTCCATGAAGCTGATCGAGAACGTCGAGCGTGACGTACTGGTGAGCAAGGCCGATGAAGGATATGTCTCTGAGACGATCGAGCATCCGCTGACCCTGGAAGTCGCGGCCGCCGAAAGCATCATCGAGAACAGCCTGTTCCTGGCCGGCGAATCCGCGGGCGTCCCGCCCGGCGTGCTGGCCAACCTGATCCAGGTCTACAGCTTCGACGTCGACTTTCAGCGGGACATCCGCACCGGCGACGGTTTTTCCGTCCTGTACGAGCAATATATGGACGAGGCCGGAGAGTTGGTGCGCAGCGGCAATATCCTGCGCGCCTCGATGACGCTGAGCGGCAAGGAAAAAATCCTCTACCGGTTCGAGACCGCCAAGGGCACGATCGATTATTTCGACCCCGACGGCAAGAGCGTTCGCCGCACCCTGATGCGCACCCCGATCAACGGGGCGAGGCTCAGTTCCAACTACGGCAACCGCAAGCATCCGATCCTGGGCTACACCAAGCTGCATACCGGCACCGATTTCGCGGCCCCGCGCGGCACCCCGATCTACGCGGCCGGCAACGGCACGGTCAATTATGCGGGAAAGAAGGGTGGCTATGGTAACTATGTGCGGATCCGCCATAACGGCACCTACCAGACCGCCTATGCCCATATGAGCGGTTTCGCCCGCGGCATCCGCAAGGGCAAGCGGGTAACTCAGGGCCAGGTGATCGGTTATGTGGGCACGACCGGGCGGTCGACCGGCAATCATCTGCATTACGAGGTAATCCGCAACGGCAAGTTCATTAACTCACGCCGCATGCATCTGCCTTCGGGCAAGGCGCTGAAAGGCGACGACCTTGCGGTATTCTCGGCAATGCTGGAAGAAACCGATGCCCAATACGCCTCGCTGGTGGGCGGGACCGTGCTGTTCGCCTCGACCGGGGACGCCGCCGCGGCCGGCAATTGCCAGAGCGCCGAAGCCCCCTGCTGACGCGAGCCCGCCAGTTAATGCGGCCCGTTCAATAGATTAACATGGCCGGAGGGCGTTCCCCGCCTTCCGGCTTTTTCTCGCCTTCCGCCGCGCCGGCAAATCCGGTGATCTCGCCATCCGGCCCGAAGCGCAGGCCCGATTCCGGAAAGTCTTGCGCCGTCAGTTCGGCGATCGCCCGCGCCGCCGCCCCGGAATCGTCGAGGCGCGGCACGCCGCCGCCATGCTGGCGGGCGCTATGGATGCGCGCATTCAACAGTCGCCCGTCGCGCGCCAGTTTCAGATCCACCACCGGCGCCACCCCGGCCAGGTCGCGCAGGTTGAAGCGCCCGTAGGTCCAGAAATTGCCCAGGCTGTAGGCGATGAAACGACCGCGATAGATCTCCACAGCGCGTGGCACATGGGGTCCGTGCCCTAGCACCACGTCGGCGCCGGCGTCGATCATCGCATGGGCGAAGCCGTAAACATCGCCGCGCTCCTCGCCATAGAATATCTCCATCTCGCGCGGCACCCGCGTCATCTCCCGCCCCTCGGCGCCGCCATGGAACGAGACCAGCACGATATCGTGGCGGGCATTCAGTTGACGCACGATCTCGGCCGCCCGCGCATGGTCGTTGATGCTGACCGTGCCCCAGTTCGGCGATACCGCCAGCACGCCGACCCTGACGCCGCCGTCGAGCGTCAGTGTCGCCGTGCGCAGGCCAGGCGCGTCGATCCCCGCAAAGGCGATCCCGTTGCGCCCCAGCGCCGCCATGGTGGCATTGCGCCCGGCCGCGCGAAAATCGCCGCTGTGGTTGTTCGCGACGGACATCACGTCGAAGCCCATCTCGCGCAGGAACTCGCCGTGGAACGACGGGCTACGGAAGACGTAACAGGTCTTGGGGTTCTTGCAGGGTTTGTGTTCCCCGTCACCGTCGAACAGCGAACCTTCCATATTGCCGAAGGTGATATCACCCGATTGCAGCAGACCCAGCAGCCGCGGCCCGATCAGCGCGGCCAGGTCGGCCCCGGGTGTCAGGTCGGGATTGAGATATCCCGCATCCGGAAAATCGGTCCCCATCATAATATCGCCCACCCCAACCAGCCGGACAGTACGCGGCGGCGGCGCGGGAGCTGGCGCGGGCGGCATTGGCGGCATCAGGGGCTTGAGGGTGGTCTGTTCCCTGGGTTTCGGCGCCGGCTCAGGCGCGGGAGGCGGCGGCGTACAGCCGGCCGCCAACAATGTCAGCCCCGCCAACAGGACCATCCTTGAAAAGCAATTCACCCTCGCCACCGGCTCCTCCCCCGCATTCCAGGGGAACAGTATGGGCAAGAGCGACAGCCCGCGCAATATCCGGCGACCGGCCGGTTGTTCATTCGGTCGCGCCTTGCCGCCCTACTTGTCGTGTTTGCAGGTGACATTAGGTGAAAACGGGTTCAACTGATCCGCCGGGTTCGCCATCTTCTTGAAATAAACATGCTGGTCATGATGGGGCTCGAAACCGTGCGCCTCGTCGTTGGGCGTTCCGGAGTTATCGGCCATGGTGTCCCACGTCCGTCCGGCAAATGTCGGCGGCGCGGAATTTCCGGCCGCGTGCCATGCATTCAGGAACACCAGATTTTC
>JADFVY010000232.1 GCA_015222795.1 Pseudomonadota bacterium
ACCCCGGACATGCTGCTTCGGGCGTACGCCATCGGCGTGTTCCCCATGGCGGAAGACCGGGACGATCCGGACCTGTTCTGGGTCGACCCGCGCATGCGCGGGGTCATACCGCTGGACGAGTTCCATGTGCCCAAACGCCTGCGGCGCACGGTGCGCGGCGGCAAGTTCCGGGTTACCGTGGACACCGATTTCGAGGCCACCATCGAGGCCTGCGCCGAATCCACCGAGTTGCGGCCGCGCACCTGGATCAACGACCGCATCATCATGCTCTACAGTTCGCTCTATCATCTCGGCTATGCCCATAGCGTCGAGTGCTGGCGAGGCGGCGAACTGGTGGGCGGGCTTTACGGCGTTTCGATGGGCGGGGCCTTTTTCGGCGAGAGCATGTTCAGCCGCGAGACCGACGCCAGCAAGATAGCGCTGGTGCATCTGGTGGCGCGGTTGAAGGCCGGCGGCTTCTCATTGCTGGACAGCCAGTTCATCACCCGGCATCTGCGCCGCTTCGGCGCCATGGAGATCCCGCGCAGCGAATATCGCCAGCGTCTGGCCGAGGCGCTGAAACAAACCAGCAATTTCTCGAGGGACCCCACCCGCGAGGAAATCGAGATCGTTCTTCGGCAAACCGGGAATGTGGAGGATGATGACGAAGAATGAGGGCTTGAGACTTTTTTTGCCCATTGATTTCGATAATACTAGTAATATAGATTGTTCCTTGCTAATATCCCCGCCATGGATATCGATGAACTGGCGCTGTGCCTCGAAAAACTGGGACATCCGAACCGGCTGGAGATCTTCCGGCTGTTGGTGCGCGCGGGGCATTACGGGCTTCCCGTGGGCGACATTCAGCGCCATCTGGGCATCCCCGCCTCGACCCTGACCCACCATATCGCACAATTGGTATCGGCCGGCCTGGTGCGCCAGACCCGCGAGGGCCGGGTGCTGCGCTGTACCGCCGCCTACGAGCGAATGGAAAAAATCATGGGCGCATTGACCGCCGAATGCTGCAGCGGCGTGGCCGTGGAAAATGAAGGAGAATTGAGCGATGGCTGAGGAAAGAATGGATCGGGCGGCCGTTACGGCGCCTTTAACCAGCCGCATCGCGGGCGGCTTGCGCCGGGCGGACCGCGTGATCCTGGCGACGGGCGCGATCCTGCTGCTGCTGTTGCCGCTGAGCGTGGCGCAATTCCGCGAGAGCCTGGTTTTCACCCTTGAATCGCTGCTGTTCATCTCGCCCTTCCTGGCGGCATCGGTCCTGATCGGGGCCGGGGCCAAGGCGAGCGGCGCCGACCGGCAGGTCGCGGTCATGCTGCAGGGGCGCCAGGTGACGGCGATTACCCTGGCGGCCATGTTCGGCGCGTTGTCGCCCTTCTGTTCGTGCGGCGTGGTGCCGATCGTGGCGGCGCTGCTGGCGGCCGGGGTGCCGCTGGCCCCGGTGATGGCCTTCTGGATCGCCTCGCCGATCATGGATCCGGAAATGTTCATCCTGACCGCCGCGGTACTGGGCCTGCCCTTCGCCATCGCCAAGACCCTGGCGGCGATCGGCATGGGGCTGGTCGCGGGTTTCTCCACCTGGGCGCTGTCGGGGCGGGAATCATTTGCATCGCCGTTGCTGGCCGGCGCCGGCGGCGGCGGGTCCTGTTGCGGAACGAAAAGCGCACCCACCACGCCCGACTCGATCGTCTGGACCTTCTGGCGCCAGCCGGAACGGCGCGCGCAGTTCGGCGCCGAGGCCCGTTCGGTCGGCTTCTTCCTGGGCAAATGGCTGACGCTCGCCTTCCTGATCGAGAGCCTGATGATCGCCTGGATCCCGGGCGAGACGGTGGCGACATGGCTGGGCGGGGACGCCTGGTGGTCGATCCCGCTCGCCGTTCTGGTCGGCGTGCCGGCCTATCTGAACGGCTATGCCGCAATCCCGACGGTGGCCGCACTGATCGATTTGGGCATGGCACAGGGCGCGGCGATGGCTTTCGTGGTGGCCGGCGCGGTCACCAGCCTGCCCGCCTCGATGGCCGTCTTCGCCATCGCCCGCAAGCCGGTCTTCGCCTGGTACCTGGC
>JADFVY010000233.1 GCA_015222795.1 Pseudomonadota bacterium
CCGGCTGCTTGAAACTATCCATTTCCAATCCAGCCGCATACTCCACCAAATGACCCCCGCCTGTGTATTTATCATCTCTTTTGGGGGGGGATCTGTATAAGGCGCGGGGGAAACCCGATGGTTTCGGGCGTCGGGCGAATGACCGGGCGGCATCTGGCGGCATCGGGCGGCGCGGATCTAACCATTTCTCTATTTTGCGGGCCGGGCCGGGATCGCGGCGCGGCGACATCGGGAAAGGGACGAAAGTGACCGTGACAATCCCGCAGTCGCGGATATTGCCGCAAGACTGGAAGTCCGCCCCTACTGAAGGATGTGGGTCGCCCGAACCCACCAACCGTCCCGCTGGAGCCCCCCCGCCGCGTTCGTGGCCGCGGCCTCGTCGTCGAACAGGCCAAAGCAGGTGGCGCCGCTACCGGTCATTCGCGCCAGGTGGCATCCAGGGGCCGATTCCAGGGCGGCCAGCACGTCCGCGATCACCGGCGCCAGCCTGACCGCCGCCTCGGTGAGGTCGTTGGCGCGGGCGCTGAGCAGGCCGGCGAGCGCCTCGGCGTTGGGCGGCGATTCGGAAAACCTGTCCGGCGGCGAAAATCCGCCACGGCGCCCGGCGAAAACAGAAGATGTGGCCAGGGCCACGCCGGGATTAACCAACAGCAACCCCGCGCCCGGAAGCGCCGGCGCGGCTTCAATCAGTTCGCCGACGCCGCCGACAAAAGATGATTCCGCCGCCAGGCAAACCGGTATGTCGGCGCCGAGTTTAAGGGCCAGGGTGGGCAGATCGACGGCGTCCCGGGGAATATCCCACAACCGCATCAGCCCCTTGAGCGCGGTGGCCGCATCGGCCGAGCCGCCACCGAGACCGCCGGCAGTCGGGATATTCTTTTCCAGCCTGGCCGCCATGCCCTTGTCGACCTTCGCCGCACTGGCCAACGCCCGTGCGGCGCGTAGCACGAGATTGTCGTCCAGGGGCCCGGCATTGTCGGCGAATGCGCCTTCGGTAATAAGCGACATACCGTCCGCCGGCCTCAGTTCAAGCTGGTCCGACAACGCGGTAAAAACAATCAGGCTGTCCAGCAAGTGATAGCCGTCGGCGCGCCGACCGGTGACATGGAGGTATAGATTTACCTTCGCCGGGGCGGTTAATACCGGGGCGCCGGGGGTTTCTTCAGTCACCCGTTCTCGCCGCCGGGATTGGCCGCCGGCAGTCCTTGTTTCAGCTTTTGTTGAATTTGCACGCGCAGTTCGTCGTCCGGCCCCAACCCCGAAACGCGACTCCACTGAATCCGCGCTTCATCCTGGCGGCCAACGCGCCAGTAGGCATCGCCAAGATGGTCGTTGATCACCGGATCCTGCGGGCGCAGCGCCACCGCGCGCTCAAGATAGACCACGGCATCTTCGTATTCGCCGAGCTTGTAAAGCGCCCATCCCATGCTGTCGACGATATAACCGTCGTCCTGGCGCTGCGCCACGGCGCGCTCCAGCATCTCGCGGGCTTCGACGAGGTTCTTGCCTTTTTCGACCCAGCTATAACCCAGATAATTGAGGACGAAGGGCTGGTCGGGTTCCAGCTCCAGCGCCCTCAGGAAATCCTTTTCCGCGCGCTCCCACTGGTCGGATTGTTCCAGTGAGATTCCACGGCTATAGAGAATCGTCCAGTTATCGCCGATAATTTCGCCGATCCGCTCCACCGCCTGATCGTAGGCGGCCACCGATTCGGCGAAACGTTCCTGATAACGCAGGATATTGCCGAGGCGCACCAGCGCATCGCTGCGATCCGGCCTCTCGTCGGCCATTTGGCTCAGAAGTTCGATCGCGCCCTCTACATCGTCCAGGTCGTAGAGTTCGTCGGCCAGCCGCAATCTGGCGGCCCATCCATAGGCGCCCGACGGATCGATGCCGCGGTGAATCTCAGCCGCTTCCTCGTAGCGCCCGTATCCTTCGTAAATGTCAGCCAGCAAAAGCTGCGCCAGCGGAAAATCGGGCCGCAAATACAGCGCCAGCCGGCAATAAATCAGGATAATTTCGCTCGCCCGTTCCTTGGGCAGGATCGAGGCTATATCGAAAAAACCCTCGGCCATGCCATCAGCCGCCGACCCTATCCTCGGTTCAGGCTTGCGTCCCGCCGCCATGCGTTCACGCGCGATCTCGAAAAGCAGGCCATCCATATCGGCGCCGGTAAAACCATCGTATAACCCCGCGGCCACGCTGGCGCGGTCCTGACGCTCCAGAAAGGCGCCGTAAGCACTGATAACGCGGTTCGCGCCCAACGTCGGGTCGTCGCCAAGCGCGGCCCGGTAGGCCGCCTCGGCCGGGCCTGCCTGACCGGTAAAATCATTGATAAAGGCCTCATGCAGGTAGCGTAGCGTTTCGAACCCGCTTTCCTTGTCGAGCGGCGCCAGCGCCGCGATCGCGCCGGCCGTCTCTTTCGCGCCCGCATGCGCCCAAGCCAGCGCAAGCGGGACCGAATAGCGGGCCAGATCTTCCCGTTCCATGGATTCCAATTGCTGCAATGCGCCCGCAAAATTATCGTTTTTGACCGATTCGGCGGCCAGCAGAAGCTGCGCGGTCGATATCTTTGCGCCCGATTTTTCCAGTTTGCGGGCCATGCGCAAGGCCGTATCGTTCTGGCCGGCCTCCAGCGACAGATAGAAAGTTCGGCGCAACAATCCGGCATTGTCGGGAAAATCGTCAAGCGCGCGACCAAGCGCGGCCGCGGCCTGCGCAAAATCCTTCTGCCGTTCCGCGAATCGCCCGGCGAGATAGTTTCCGTATGGCGAACGCTGCCCGATCGGCTCGACGACATTGAATTGCCGCGGCGGCTCTTCCGAATTCGCGGTATCCTCGTTACCCGGATTGTCCGGCGTACAGCCGGCAATCAACAGCGCCACGGTAATAGCGGCGCACCAGCCCCCTCGGCGAGCTGGAAATTTATCTGCAGACCGGCCGGCAAGCCCCATCATGTTTCCCCTGTAAACGAATTGCCGGGCGAACAGTACATTTCCGCCGCCGCCGCGTCCAGCGGGGCGAAGCCGCGCCATGACAGATTGGTGAACGCCCTACATTCCGCTGTAGGCAGGCCCGCCGCCGCCCTCGGGCACGACCCAGTTGATGTTCTGCGTTGGGTCCTTGATGTCGCAGGTTTTGCAATGGACGCAGTTCTGCGCGTTGATCTGCAACTTCGGCTCACCGCCCTCTTCCACGATCTCGTAAACCCCGGCCGGGCAGTAGCGCTGTTCGGGCGCGTCGTAGCGTTCCAGATTCACCGCGATCGGCACGGAAGTGTCCTTCAGCGTCAGATGGGCCGGCTGGTCTTCCTCGTGGCTGGTGTTGGAAAAGGCCACGTTGGTCAACCGGTCGAAGCTGATGATACCGTCCGGCTTGGGATAGTCGATCGGACGGCAGGCCGACTTGGGCAGCAGCTTGTCATGATCGGAATGCTGGCGGAAGGTCCAGGGCGCCTTGCCCCGGAACAGATAGGTGTCGAGCGCCGACCAAACCAATCCGACCCAGCGCCCGCGGGTAAAGGACGGGCGGATATTGCGTGATTTGTAGAGATCGCTCCAGACCCAGGTCTGTTTCAGATTATCCGCATAGGCCGTAATTTCGCGCGGACCATCGCTCGCGGCAAGAGCCTCGAAAATCGCCTCGGCCGCCGTCATGCCCGACTTGATCGCCGCGTGCGAGCCCTTGATTTTCGGCACGTCCATAAAGCCCGCGGTATCGCCAACCAGAAGCCCGCCGGGGAAGGTCAGTTTCGGAATCGACTGGAAGCCGCCCTCGCTGAGCGCCCGCGCGCCATATTCGATGCGCCGCCCACCCTCGAAGGTGGGCTGGATGGCGGGATGATGCTTGAAACGCTGGAATTCATGGTAGGGGCTCAGATACGGATTGTCGTAATCCAGCCCGACCACGAAACCAACCGCCACCTGGTTGTTGTCCAGGTGGTAGAGGAACGAGCCGCCATAGGTGCTGCTGTCCAACGGCCAGCCGATGCTATGCATAATGGCGCCGGGTTTGTGTTTGGCCGGGTCGACTTCCCACAACTCCTTGATGCCGATGCCATAGGTTTGCGGATCGCAATCGCGGCGCAGGTCGAATTTTTCGAACAGCGTCTTGGTCAGCGAGCCGCGGCAGCCCTCGGCGAAAATCGTCTGGCGGGCATGCAGTTCCATGCCGGGCTGGTAATTGGGCCCCTGTTCGCCGGTCTTGGTGATGCCCATGTCGCCGGTCGCCACGCCCTTGACCGAACCGTCCTCGTGATACAGCACCTCGGCCGCGGCGAAACCGGGATAGACCTCGACCTCCATCGCCTCGGCCTGTTCGCCCAGCCAGCGCACCACATTGCCCAGGCTGACGATGTAATTGCCATGATTATGCATCTGCGGCGGCGTCGGCAGGCGAAACGCCTTCGACGCGGTCAGATACAGGAAACGGTCCTCGCCGGCGGGTACGTTCAGGGGCGCGCCCTTTTCCTTCCAGTCGGGGATCAATTCGGTCAGCGCACCGGGGTCCATCACCGCGCCCGACAGGATATGCGCGCCGACTTCCGCGCCCTTTTCCAGAACGCAGACGCTGAGATCCTGGCCCTTTTCGGCGCAAAGCTGTTTCAGACGGATCGCCGCGGCCAGCCCCGAAGGGCCCGCGCCGACGATCACGACATCGAATTCCATTGATTCGCGTTCCATACTCAAAAACCTCCTGTCCAACTGGTTGGTGTGTATAACACCGCCGAAATGATTTCCAGAACCAATGCGGCTGATATTAGTATGACAGCGGCCTCTTTAGAGGCGGCGAGTGAACGGAGACAATGCAATGACCGACCGGCGGCAAAAACTGGCCGCGCTGGACTGGATGGTGGCGATGGGCGCGGACGAGGCCATCGGCGAGGAGTCGGTTGACCGCCGCAAAAGCGCCCGGCCCGCCACCCCGGCGCCGGAACTCGCGCCGCCGCCCGCGCCGGTCATGGCTTCAGCGCCACCACGCGAATCCGGCCCGGACGCCCCGCTGGCCCCGGCCCAGGGCGCGGCCGATGCGCGCGAGGCCGCCGCCGCCGCGACGGACCTGGAGTCGCTGCGCGCGGCGTTGGAGAAGTTCGAGGGTTGCGCCCTGAAACAGACCGCCACCAACATGGTCTTTGCGCGGGGCAATCCAAACGCGCCGGTAATGTTCATCGGCGAGAAGCCTGGGGCCGAGGAGGACCGCGAGGGACTGCCCTTCGTCGGCGCCGACGGGAAATTGCTGGACCGGATATTATCCTTCATCGGGCTGGACGATCAGTCGGTCTATATCACCAACATGATCTTCTGGCGACCGCCGGGAAACCGCAGCCCGACCGACGCCGAGACCGCCGCCTGCCTGCCCTTCCTGCGCCGCCACATCGCACTTGCGCGGCCACGATTGCTGGTCACGCTGGGCCGATCAACGACAAATACAGTGCTCGGGCTGAACAGTAACCTCAACAAAACCAGAGGGCGTTGGATAGAGTATGGCGAAGGGCTGGAAGCGCCAATCCCGGCAATGCCCTGCTTCCATCCAGACTATCTGCGGAGCTACCCGGCGCAAAAGCGCGAAGCCTGGATGGATTTTCTGTCGTTAAGAGAAAAACTGGACGAATTGGGCTGACGCTCCAACAAGTGGAGTGAATCTAACGGTTGGTATGTAATTTACCCCATGGCGATCATATAAAAAGCCGGATTTCTTTCTACACCATATCTTTACGACAAGACTCTAGTATGATTCTATTATGTTTAATGATTCGCATAGCCTCGTATCGAGGCTGCTCGGGTGGGAGGGCAAACTGTTTATCCTTGGATCCCGGACCGTCCCCGTGGCGTTTGCCGCCTTTTTGGGGATAGCGGTCTGTATTTCGCAAAGTACGTTCGCGGCGGAGACCGGCGATGTGCCGCCCGTTGCCGGCGTACATTCCCCGCTGCCCGATACGAGCCGCGAAATCGCGAAGACCCTTACCGTCCTCGGCGACAGCGACGCGCGGCTTTACCGCGAGATCTTCCGCCTTCAGGAAAGCGGCGAATGGAAGGCCGCGGACAAACAAATCAAAAAACTCTCCGACCGCCTGCTGATGGGCCATGTGCTGTACCAGCGCTACATGCATCCACGCGCGTACCGTTCCAGCTATGAGGAACTGAAGGACTGGATGCACAGTTACGCCGACCATCCAGAGGCCGGACGGATTTACAAGCTTGCGGCAAAGCGTCGCCCCGCCAACTGGAAATGGCCGCGCAAACCAGCTGTTCCCTCGGTGAAGATTTCCTGGACCAGCCCCGCGCCGCAACAGGCCGACCCCGCGGAAGCCGCGCCGAACCGGCCGGTGCGCCGCCGCAACAGCCGCGACCTGCGCTATGCGGAGCGGCGGATTACCCGCTGGCTGCGCATGGGGGCGCCGACCAAGGCGCTGGAATATCTGGAGACCAAAAGTGTTTCCCGGCATTTCGATTCGGTCAGCTATGACGAGGCATTGGCCGATATCGCCCGCGCCTATTACCATGCCGACATGAACGAAAAATCGTTGGAACTGGCGCTGAGCGCCGCCAACCGGTCGGGCAAGTGGGTAGCGGACGCCCACTGGTGGGCCGGGCTTGTGGCCTGGCGGCTGCACCGGTACGACGTGGCGGCCGAGCAATTCTCGGCGCTGGCAAATTCACGGACCGGCGGCAAATGGCTGGCTTCGGGGGGCGCCTACTGGGCGGCCCGGGCCTATCTGGTCAACCGCCAGCCCGACAAGGTGGTGCCCATGTTGCGACTGGCCGCCGCACAACCGATGACTTTCTATGGCGTGCTGGGCCAGGAAGCCCTGGC
This sequence comes from Pseudomonadota bacterium, assembly GCA_015222795.1. GTDB lineage: Bacteria > Pseudomonadota > Alphaproteobacteria > UBA8366 > JADFVY01 > JADFVY01. Next base: position 6,814 of record JADFVY010000233.1, read on the forward strand.
GCTGGAACATGCGATGGACTGGCAGGTTCCCAGCGCAAGCCCCGACGCAGCCCGCGAGGTCCTGAACGTCCCGGCGGCGCGGCGCGGACTGGCGCTGATGCAGATCGGCGAGGAGCGGCAAGGTCTCGCCGAGCTCAAGCGGGTTTTTTCGCGCATGCCGCCGGCCATGCTGCAGACTCTGATGGCTTATGCCGACAACGAACAGATCGCGGCGCTATCCTTCCAGATCGGCTATGCAATAAACAAGCGCGACGGGCATTGGCACAACGCGGCGCTGTTCCCCCTGCCGGGATGGCAGCCGAACGGCGGTTTCCAGATTGACCGCGCGCTTATTTTCGCGCTGATGCGCCAGGAATCCAACTTCAAAACCGAGGCCAAGAGCCGCGCCGGCGCGCGCGGGCTGATGCAGCTGATGCCGGGCACCGCCGGCTTTATATCGGGCACGCGCTATCGCGGCTGGCGGCGCGACAAGCTGTACGATCCGGAATTGAACGTGACCCTGGGCCAGAAATATATCCGCCATCTGCTGAACACGCCCGAGATCAACCAGAACCTGTTCATGGCCGTGGCGGCCTATAATGGCGGACCGGGAAACCTGCGGAAATGGATGCGCAAGGTGGATTTCCGAAACGATCCCCTGCTGTTCATAGAGAGCATCCCGAACCGCGAAACCCGCGGTTATGTCGAAAAGGTGCTTGCCAATTACTGGATATATCGCGACCGGCTGGGCCAACCGCGCCCATCGCTGCGCGATGTTGTCGCCGGCGACTGGCCGGTCTACAGTGCGCATGACCCGCTGAACCAGCAGGTCGTTGCTTTCCACGGGACAACCAGCGAGAACTGACGTGCAATCTGAAAACGACCGCGCATTTCTACCTGTAAACATCGCGGTCATGACGGTTTCGGATACAAGGACCGAAGCCGACGACCGTTCCGGCGGCACTTTGATCGAACGGCTGGAATCGGCCGGTCACAAGTTGGCCGCCCGCGCCATCATCCGCGACGAGGCCGACCTTATTGCCGCCCATATGCAGGGCTGGATCGACGATCCGGCAATCGACGTGATCATATCGACCGGCGGCACCGGGGTAACGGGGCGCGACGTCACGCCCGAGGCGGTCAACCGGGTTGCGGAAAAGGAAATCCCCGGATTCGGCGAGCTGTTCCGCTGGATCAGCTATCAGAAGATTAAAACCTCCACCATCCAGAGCCGCGCCATGGGCGCCGTCGCCAAGGGCACTTACATTTTCGCCCTGCCCGGCTCCACCGGCGCCTGCAAGGACGCCTGGGACGACATCCTGATCCACCAACTGGACGCGCGCACCACGCCCTGCAACTTCGTGGAACTGATGCC
>JADFVY010000004.1 GCA_015222795.1 Pseudomonadota bacterium
ATTCCCATATCCCCTGCTGCGCCTTCAAACACCTGTCGAGCGACGGCGACTCTCTTCGATCGTTCCAAACCTTGTTCCTTTGTTTGGATGTTGACCAAATCCAAATCAACAGCGGCCAATTCCCCAATGACGGCTAACTCGCCTTCAAGCGATCTAATTAGGCCCATGATCCGATCCCGATGCTCTAACTTGCGGAGGTAACGGGCTTGCCAGATACCAAAAAGAGCGGCCACGCCTGCGCCAACAATAATCCCAATTATCGCTTCTATGTTCACCGTTTTATGCCAACTTGCCCTATCACCTCGATATAACGCGGAATAATATTGGCCTGATTGTACATATAAAGACTGTGTACGACGACTCCCCTAATCTTCTGCCCACCCCGTGCCATACTCATCCCCAATGTACATCATCCCCGGCCCCATAAAACGCGACCCCCACCTCCGCTGGAACCTCCCCGATCGGGTGTTCTTCACCGCCGGGGCCTGCCACATCCTGGCCTGGGCGTTTATGGATCGCCATGCGCATGCGGGCTTCCGGGCGGTTTGGGTCAAGCCCTCGGCGGGGTTTACCGGGAATCATATCGTGGCGGTGCGCGGCGATCTGGCGTTCGATTGTCATGGGTATTCCGACTGGCCGGCGCTGCTGGCGCATATGCGCGAAAAGGCGGGGCGGTGGTGGCCGGGATGGAATTATACGCTCGTCGAATTGCCGGCGGACGTGCTGGTGTCGGAGGCTAAATCGTTGACGTATGACGGGCTGCACCTGCGCGAACCGGGGCAGTTCCTGCATGACGCCCTGCCCCGCGCGCGGGGCTTCCTGGACCGCTTCCCCGCGCCACCGCCCGCCCCCATCGCAGGGGGCGAGACCTTATGACGCACAGCCGCACGCCCCGGTCCGGCCGGCCAATTCGCGTTCTCACGGCGTCGTGAATGGCCCGCGTCTTGCATTCGATGGCGGCGATTGCTAAGTCGCGTTTCAGTGTAACATCAGGACTCTCCAATGAATTTCATTTTTGCATTTACCGATCGCCTCGGGGCTTTCCGCGCGGCTGTTTCCCTTGGCGCCGTCGTCGTGGCGGCGCTGATTTTTCCCCTGCCGGCCGTGGCGGGCGACGGCGCCGCGCCGGCCGAGGTTCCGGCGCATCTGGGAACCGCCGATGTCGCCAATGGCGAAAAACAGTTCAAGCGCCGCTGCCGCGCCTGCCATACCAACACAGATGGCGGGCCCAACAAGACCGGCCCGAACCTGTGGAACATCGTCGGGCGGGAACAGGGCGCCAGGGAAGGCTACCGCTATTCCGACGGCCTCAAAACTCTGGGCGGCCATTGGGGTTTCGCCGAGCTGGACGCGTTCCTGACCCGGCCGGCGGACTACGTGCCCGACACCCGCATGGCCTTCCCCGGCCTGCGCAAGCCAAGCGACCGCGCCGACCTGATCGCCTATCTGCGGAGCCTGAGCGACGACCCGGCGCCGTTCTCGCTTAACTAGCAGTCTGTCGGGTGGCGCCCGCGCTTCCACCGGAAATTGCGGCGCACGGGATCCCGCACAAGACTTTCTGGCATTGTTTTTGCGCACTAAATAATAGCATGGTTAACAAAATGTTAACGAACGAGCTGCATCCGACGACCATATGGCCTGGCGGGGATGAGGAGTCCCCGCGGGTAACGGGCTCGGGAATCGGACAGCGGCAAACCTTGGAGAATTATAAGCTGGAGGAAGTCAGGGAGATGCCACCGCACAACCATTCAAACAAACCGTATATC
>JADFVY010000234.1 GCA_015222795.1 Pseudomonadota bacterium
GCGGGGCTGGAGGCGTTGCAGGATGGCGAAATTTCGATCGCCGGGCAGTTGGTGGCGAGCGACGGCATGTCGATCCCGCCCGAATCGCGTGGCGTCGGGCTGGTGTTCCAGGATTACGCATTGTTCCCGCATCTGTCGGTGGTTGACAATGTCGCCTTCGGGCTTCAATCCGTGGCGTCCGCGAACCGCGAGGCGAGGGCCTTGCGGGCGCTGGGCGATGTCGGCATGGCGGATCAGGCGGACCGCTTCCCCCATATGCTGTCAGGCGGCCAGCAACAGCGTGTCGCTCTGGCCCGCGCCCTGGTGGCGGGACCGTCCGTGGTGTTGCTGGACGAGCCTTTCTCGGGACTGGATGCGCGGCTTCGCGACCGGGTGCGCGATCAGACCCTGCATGCGCTGATGGAAAGCCGGGCCGCCACGCTGATGGTCACCCACGATGCGGAAGAAGCCATGTTCATGGCCGACCGGATCGCGGTGATGCGCGATGGGCGTATCCAGCAGACCGGCTCCCCGGACGATCTTTATTGCCGCCCGGCCTCGGCCTTCGTCGCGCAGTTGTTTGGCGAGGTCAATCGGCTTTCGGCGATTGTACTGGATGGCCAGGTCGATACACCGTTCGGATTGCTGCCGGCCGGCGGACTGGAGGAAGGCGCGGCGGCGGAAATCCTGATCCGGCCCGAGGCCCTGCATCTGTCCGGGACCCTGGATGGGCCGCGCGGGAAGGTGATTACATCGCGCATGCTGGGCCGTTCCAGCCTGATTCATCTGTCCGTCGAGGACGGCACGGTAACCGGCCTGCATTTGCATGCGCGCGCGCCGGGCCGCTCGCTGCCGGAAGAGGGCCTGCAGCTTTCCGTCACGCTGGATACCAGTCAGGCCTTTGTTTTTGCGGCCATCGACATTAAATAGACTTTAGTCACGGCGGGGGCGTTGCGGGAGCGAAAGCTTTCTGCAATGATCCGCCGCTCTAAAAAACCACGGGGCGCCGGCGGCGCGCTACAGCGAGGAAGTAACATGGGTGCGTTTAGTATTTGGCATTGGCTGATTGTTCTGGCGGTCGTCCTGGTTTTGTTTGGCGGCGGCGGCAAGGTTTCGCGGCTGATGGGTGATTTTGGCAAGGGCCTCAAAAACTTCAAGAAAAGCATGAAGGAAGACGAGGAGGAGTCCGGGGACAAGAAGGAAATCGAGGAGGACGCCACGCCCAAGGCGTCTGAGCCGGAGAAGGCCGATGCCAATAAGGACAAGGCCGATAAGGACAAGGCGGCCAACGGCTGATCCCAGTGTTTTCCGCTCTTCCATCGTTACAGGATTAAGTCGCCGCGATGCTCGATATCGGTTGGGTCGAACTTTCGATAATTGCCTTGATCACGATCCTCGTGGTCGGGCCCAAGGAGATTCCCCGTGTCCTGCGCACGGTGACCCAGGTCATGCGCAAGGTGCGCGGCATGGCCAGCGAATTTCAGAGCGGCATCGACGATTTGGCCCGCGAGTCGGAACTCGACGACCTGAAGAAGGATATCGAGAAAACCGCATCCAGGGATTTCGCCGGTGAGTTGGAAAATACCATCGACCCGACGGGCGAGGTAACCGAGTCGGTACGCGACATCGAAACCTCCCTGAAGGAAGACCCGCGCGAAAGCTCGGATACGAAGAACGTTGCCGAGGCCATTCAGGAATCAGCGCCGCCGCCTCCTCCGGCGGATAAGCCCAAAAAGACCGCCGCCAAAAAGACCGCGGCCAAAAAGGGTAAAAGCGCGTGATGGAGGACTCCGGCGAAGCGAAAATGCCGTTGCTCGATCACCTGATCGAGTTGCGCCAGCGACTGATTTATTCGGCTGTCGGCGTGATCGCGATGTTTTTCATCTGTTTCTTTTTCGCTGGTGACTTGTTCAATTTCCTGGCCCAGCCCCTCGTCGACATATGGATCGAGAATGGAGAGTTGGAAAAGCGCCGATTCATCTTCACGGCGCTGCATGAAAAATTCTTCACTGATATCAAAGTGGCGTTTTTTGCCGCCCTTTTCCTCTCGTTTCCGCTGATCGCCAGCCAGCTCTGGTATTTCGTGGCGCCCGGCCTCTACAAGAACGAAAAGGGAGCATTCCTGCCCTTTCTGATCGCCACGCCGATCCTGTTCTTTACCGGCGGCGCGTTCGTTTATTATATCGTGATGCCGGTAGCCTGGGCGTTCTTCCTGGACTATGGGGAACACACAGGCACCCTTTGGGGCAGCATCATGAGTTTTCTGTACGGAACCGCGCCAGAAGTGACCGCGGGACCCAAGATCGAGCTTGAAGCCAGGGTCGCGGATTATCTCGCGCTTTCGATGCGTCTGATTTTCGCCTTTGGCATCAGTTTCGAACTACCGGTTGTCCTTACGTTGTTGGCCAGGGTTGGAATGGTATCGTCCAAGGGATTGCGTGAAAAACGCCGCTACGCCGTCGTAATGGCCTTCGTGGCGGCGGCGATTCTGACGCCGCCCGATCCGTTGAGCCAGATCAGCCTCGCGCTCCCCATCATCTTCCTTTATGAGGTTTCCATCATCAGCGCCCGCATGATCGAAAAAAAGCGGGGTGAAGCTGGCGTAACCGATGATCCCGACGAGTGGGACGATGACGATGACGATGATGACGGCGATGATACAGATGGCGACGGTCCAGATAACGATGGCTCGAGTTCGAGTGACGAGCCGGACAAGGACAAGACCGATTAATCTGCTGTTTCGTCCCGACAACTGGACGCAAGGCGTATCCTTGCGTATAAACGCCCGCGCATTCATCATGTCAGGAATTCGGCGTGCACGACCTTAAATCCATTCGCGAAATGCCAAAAGAGTTCGACGCCGGCATGGCCAGGCGCGGGCATCCGCCGCAATCGGCTAAACTGCTCGAACTCGACACCGAACGCCGCAAACTGCAGACCGAACTGCAGGATTTGTTGCAGCGTCGGAACGAAGCATCGCGCGAAGTCGGCGTGAAGAAGAAGAAGGGCGAGAATGCCGACGATCTCGTGACCGAGGTCCAGGGGCTGAAGGACAAGATCGCCGCCCTCGAAGGCCAGGAACGCGATATCGGCGCAAAACTGACCGATATCCTGTCGGGCCTGCCGAACCTGGCGGCGCTGGACGTGCCGGTTGGCGATGATGAGTACGACAACGAAGAAATCCGCAGCCACGGCGAGCCCACGCGGCCCGATTTTCCGGCGAAGGAGCATTTCGACCTGGGCGAGGGGCTGGGGCTGATGAGCTTCGATCTGGCCGCCAAGATGTCAGGCGCGCGCTTCGTGGTGCTGCGCGGTGCGCTGGCGCGGCTGGAGCGCTCGCTGGGCAGCTTTATGCTGGACCTGCATACGGTCGAGCACGGCTATACGGAAATCCTGCCGCCCTATCTGGTCAAGGACAACGCCATGTATGGCACGGGGCAATTGCCGAAGTTCGCCTCCGATCTGTTCCGTACCGAGGACGGGTTCTGGTTGATCCCGACAGCCGAGGTGCCGCTGACCAACCTGATGGCGGACGAGGTCGTGGATGCCGGGGACCTGCCGATTCGCGTCACTGCCTGGACACCCTGTTTTCGCGAGGAAGCGGGCGCCGCCGGCAAGGACACGCGCGGCATGATCCGCCAGCATCAGTTCAGCAAGGTGGAGATGGTCAGCATCGCCCACCCCGACGAGTCCGATAACGAGCTGGAGCGCATGACCAACTGCGCCGAGGAAGTGCTGAAGCGTCTGGGCCTGTCCTACAGGGTCGTGAAGTTATGCACCGGCGATATGGGTTTTGGCGCGCGCAAGACCTACGATATCGAGGTCTGGCTGCCCGGACAGGGCCGCTTTCGTGAAATTTCAAGCTGCTCCAACTGCTGGGATTTTCAGGCGCGCCGCATGGGCGCGCGCTTCAAGACACAAGGCGAGAAGGGCACAAGCTTTGCCCATACGCTCAACGGTTCAGGCGTGGCGGTCGGCCGCGCCATGGTCGCGGTGCTGGAGAACTATCAGAACGAAGACGGGTCGATCACGGTCCCCGAAGTGCTGCGCCCCTATATGGGCGGCCTGACGAAAATCGTCGCGTGAGCGTTCCGTCAATGTTCGAACCACCCCTGGAACTCGCCGGCGCCCGTATCCTGGTCACCAACGACGACGGTATCAATGCGCCGGGACTGAAAGTCCTGGAGCGCGTGGCGCAACGTTTTTCGAAAGAAGTCTGGGTAGTGGCGCCGGAAACCGAACAAAGCGGCGCCGGCCATTCGCTGACCCTTTCGCGCCCGTTGCGTCACCGTGAGCTCTCCGAACGCCACCATGCCGTGGATGGCAGCCCGACCGACTGTGTGCTGTTCGCCATCGAACAGATCATGGGGGGCGAGAAACCCGACCTCGTGCTGTCGGGGGTAAACCGGGGCGCCAATGTGGGCGAGGACGTCACCTATTCAGGCACGGTCGCCGCGGCGATGGAGGCGACTCTGCTGGGCGTGCCCGCAATCGCCTTCAGCCTGGCCGCCCGGCACGGGGAGACGATTCATTGGGGGGCGGCCGAGGAGCACGCGCCGGCGGTCCTGCAAAAACTGGTTTCCGCGGCCTGGCCGCGGGACGTCTTCATGAATGTCAATTTCCCGAACCTGCTGCCCGAACAGATAACAGGTGTGCGAATCGTATCGCAGGGCCGGCGCGAATCGGACTATAATCTGATCGGCCTTACCGACCCGCGAGGCAACAAGTATTACTGGATCGGACCGCAGCATGAGGGCGAACTTCTGCGCCATGACGATACGGATTATCACGCCATCGAGGATGGAGCGGTTTCCGTGACGCCGCTGCATGTGGACCTCACCCATGACGGCGCGTTGAAATCCCTGCGGGATATTTTCGAATGAACGCCGAGGAATTCAGGGCCCGGCTGGTCCTGGAGTTGCGTGGCGAGGGAATCTATGACGACCGGTTGCTGGAGGCCATCGAACGCGTGCCTCGCGACATGTTCGTGCCGCGCCCGTTCCAGCATCAGGCCTGGGACAATGTCGCCCTGCCGATCGACTGCGGCCAGACGATCAGCCAGCCCGCGGTGGTGGCGCGCATGACCCAGGCGCTGGAACTGGACGAACGCATGAAGGTGCTGGAGATTGGCACCGGATCAGGCTATCAGACGTCAATCCTGTCTTATCTTTGCCGCCGCGTTTACACGATCGAGCGGCATCGCGAGCTGTTGCAACAGGCCGAATCGCGGCTGGAAGCCTTGCGGCGGCGCAATGTGACGGCGCGCCTCGGGGACGGCTCGAAGGGCTGGCCCGAACAGGCGCCGTTCGAGCGTATCCTGGTTACCGCGGCCGCCATCGATATACCGCCCCGGCTGTCCGCCCAGCTATCCGTCGGCGGCGTCATGGTGGTGCCGATCGGCGACGACCCGGAAAACCAGCGCATCGTCAGGGTTCGCCGCCAGGAAGACGGGCTGGATATCGACGATCTGGGCCCGGTTAAATTCGTCCCCCTGGTATCCGACCGCGCGGCCGAACCGCTGTCCGGCTGATTGTCGGCGAGCTTTGGCATTGTTCCCGAATCGGAGAAAAAAGCATATAGTCCGGGGATGATTCGCAGACTGATTCGATTTGTCCCCGCTATTGCGTTGCTGACCGGCCTGGCGCTGGTCACCAGCGCCTGTGGCATATTCTTCGACAAGAGCAAGCGCAGGCCTTCCTCGCACGCGCAGCCCGTGGCGGTCCAACCGGTGGAGGCGAGCCCGCAAGAACCATTTGCCGTCGTTCCTACGCCTGGCACGCCGGCCATTCCGGTGCCGGCCAGCGGCCTGCACAGGGTAGAGCGCGGCAATACCGTCTATGCGGTCTCGCGTCTTTACGGCGTCCCGGTTCGCGCCATCATCGAGAGTAATGGATTGACCCCGCCCTATCTGTTGAAAGTTGGTGAAAACCTGACCATCCCGAATCGCCGGGGGCACCGGGTGGTCAAGGGCGAAACCGTCTACAGCATTTCGCGCGCCTATGACGTTCCCATAAGCGAGTTAACGCGTGCCAACGGCATTGCCGCGCCCTATACGATCGTCATCGGCCAGGAACTGGTGATCCCGGCCGTGGCCGGCACCCGGATGGCCGCCGCCAGCCCGCGACCCGCGCCGGGTGGCACGGTCGATATCCAGGAACTTCCCGCGCCCGTGGCAAGTCCGGCGCCCGTGGCAAGTCCGGCGCCAGCGGCCAATCCGGCACCCGCGCCGACACCACCGCCCGCGATCAAGGCGACCCCCAAACAGATTGCGGCATTGCCCAAGCCGCCGGCCCGCGCCAGTTCGACTTTTCTCTGGCCGGTTAAAGGAAAACTGATTTCCCGTTTCGGCAGCCAGCAGGCCGGTCAGCATAATGACGGCATCAATATCAGCGCCAAGCGAGGGACAACCGTGAAGGCGGCGGAAAATGGCGTTGTAGCCTATGCCGGCAACGAATTACGGGGCTTTGGAAATTTGCTTCTGGTCAAGCATGCGGATGGCTACATGACCGCCTATGCCCACAACGAAGCGCTGCTGGTCGGACGCGGCGCCAAGGTCAAAAAAGGCCAGGCAATCGCCCGGATCGGCAGTACCGGCAGCGTCGGTTCGCCGCAACTGCATTTCGAGGTCCGCAAGGGTCGAAAGGCGGTCGATCCCCTGCGCTACCTGCCCCGCAAGTCGGCGAGTAACTGATTAGCGGTTGTCAGCATCGAGCGACCTCGTCCTTCGAGACGGGCCTCCGGCCCTCCTCAGGATGAGGACACAAATGTTGACGCTTCTTTCTTACAATAAGAAAAATGTTGGAGCCTCATCCTGAGGAGGCTGCGCGAGCAGCCGTCTCGAAGCCTCATCCTGAGCTTGCCGAAGGACGAGGTCGCGCAAGCCCCGGCCCGCTACTCCAGTGGCTGCCCCAGGCGGCCGGCTAGTTCCTGGATATATTGCCAGGCGACACGGCCCGAGCGTGCGCCGCGAGTCATGGACCATTCCACCGCCCCGGCGCGCCATTCTTCCTCGGCGACCTTCAGGCCGTAGTGGGCGATATAGCCGGCGATCATCGCAAAATAGGTTTCCTGATCGCAATTGTGGAAGCCGAGCCACAGGCCGAACCGGTCCGAAAGCGAGACCTTCTCCTCGACCGCCTCGGAAGGATTGATCGCGGTTGAGCGCTCATTGTCGATCATGTCGCGCGGCATCAGATGGCGGCGGTTCGATGTCGCGTAGAAAATGACATTGCCCGGGCGGCCCTCGATGCCGCCCTCCAGCACCGCCTTCAACGATTTGTAACTGGTGTCGGAGGTGTCGTCGAAAGACAGATCGTCGCAGAACAGGATGGTGCGCCGGGCGGTGTCGCGCAGGAAGGTCAGCAGCCGGGGCAGCGAGTCGACATCCTCGCGGTGAATCTCCACCAGCAGCAGGCCGCCGGGGCCTTCGCCGTTGACTTGTGCGTGCGCCGCCTTGACCAGCGAACTCTTGCCTGACCCGCGCGCGCCCCATAACAGTGCATTGTTGGCCGGGAAGCCGTTGGCGAAACGTCTTGTGTTTTCAAGTAGTTGGTCGGTCTGATAGTTGATGCCCCGCAGCAATCCGATATCGACGCGGTTGACGCTGGCGACCCCTTCCAGCATACCGATATCGGCCCGCCAGACGAAGGCTTCGGCGCTGTTCAGGTCGGGTTGCGCGGGCTGCGCGGGCGCCAGGCGCTCCAGCGCTTCGGCGATTCTTTGTAAAAGGTCATTTTCCAGCGTCATTGGGGGTTCTCTTATCGTCAATGCATCCCTATATGTCGCCGAGCGCGACGCGGACAGATAACACATGGCGTCGCGTCGTCAAACATATGCCGGATCATTATCGACGAGCCTTGGTATTCACGGCCTGGGTCGTTATAGTCCGGCGATTCGCCGCTTAAGCGGCGCCGGATGATAGAATAGAAGGGGGTTCAGAATGCTTATTTCAACAGCCTGGGCACAGGATGCCACTGCCGCGGGCGGTGGCGATTTCATCATGTCGCTCGTGCCGCTGGTCGCCATATTCGGCATCATGTATTTCCTGCTCATCCGGCCGCAGCAGCAGAAAGCGAAGGCGCACCGCGAACAGGTCGCGTCGGCGCGGCGCGGCGACCGCGTGGTAACGGGCGGCGGCCTGATCGGCACCGTCGTGCGGGTCGATGACGAAAATGACGAGGTCATCGTCGAATTGGCGGAGGGCATGCGCGTGCACGCCCTGCGCAGCACCCTGATGGACGTGCGCAGCAAGAGCGAACCCGTCGGCGGCGCCGCCAACGACGACAGCAAGAAATAACCAGGACCGGAGCGAAGCCGCATGCTGTTTTTCCCAACCTGGAAGAAGGCGATGGTCATCGTCGTCTGCGCATTGGGCGTGATCTACGCCGCGCCCAACTTTGTAGCCAAGGAAACGGCGGAGTCCATTCAAACCGCGCTACCCTACTTCGGACTGGGCAGTCAGGTCAGTCTCGGCCTCGATCTGCAAGGCGGCTCCTACCTGCTGGTCCAGGTCCAGGGCGATGAAGTCATCGCCGAACGGCTTGACAGCACGATCGATGTGGTGCGCCGTACACTCAGGGACGCCAAGTTGGGTTACAAACCGCCTCCCCATGTCGAAGGCGCCGCGATCAAGTTCAGGATTCTCGATCCCGCGCGTGCCGACGAGGTAGCCGGGCTGATGCGTGGCGCCGCCTCCGATATGGTGGTCGAAGTGGGCGAGGGCGGCAGTTTCTCACTGAGCTATAGCGAGCAGGAAACCACCGCGATCTTGAACCGGACGCTGGAACAGTCGATCGAGATCGTGCGCCGCCGGATCGACCAGACCGGCACCAAGGAGCCGCTGATTCAGCGCCAGGGATCGGACCGCATCCTGATCCAGTTGCCAGGTGTCGATGATCCCGAGGCCATCAAGGACCTTCTGAAGGCGACCGCCAAAATGACCTTCCAATTCCAGAGCAAGACATCGACTCTGGAAGAGGCATTGTCCAGGGGCGTGCCGCCAGGCCAGGAAATCGTCGAATCCAAGGGCAATCCGCAGATTAAATATCTGCTCGAGAAAAGAGTCATTGTCGGCGGCGAAAGTCTGGTCGATGCCCAATCCACCTTCGATCAAAACAATCAGCCGGCAGTCAGTTTCCGGTTCGACGGCGCCGGCGGCCAGAAATTCGCAACGGCCACGCAGAATAATGTGGGCAGAATTTTCGCCATTGTTCTCGACGGTAAAGTCATCAGCGCGCCGGTGATTCGCTCGGCCATCGTGGGTGGTAGCGGCCAGATCACCGGCAACTTCACGTCCACCGAAACCCGCGACCTCTCGATCCTGCTGCGCGCCGGCGCCTTGCCCGCGCCGCTGATCGTTATCGAGGAGCGCACCGTCGGGCCGGGCCTCGGCCAGGATTCCATCGATGCCGGCCAGTTTGCCAGCATATTGGGGCTGGTTCTCGTGGTGGCGTTCATGGTGGCGGCCTACGGATTGTTCGGGTCGCTGGCGGATATAGCGCTGGCCTTTAACGCCGCGTTGATTCTCGGTGTATTGTCGTTCACCCAGGCGACGCTGACGTTGCCTGGCATCGCCGGCATCGTGCTGACCTTCGGCATGGCGGTGGACGCCAACGTGCTGATCTTCGAGCGCATCCGCGAGGAGGCTTTGGCGGGGCGCACGCCGGTGAACGCGATCGACGCGGGCTATAAGCGCGCCATCACGACCATCATCGACGCCAATCTGACGACCTTCATCGCGGCATTGGTGCTGTTCATTTTCGGGTCGGGTCCGGTTAAGGGATTCTCGGTAACGCTTATGATTGGCATCGCGAGCTCCATGTTTACCGCGATCATGGTGACCCGCCTGTTGATCGTGATCTGGGTGCGCCGCCGCCGCCCCGCCGAACTGCCGATATGACCCCGGGGAACGGAATATAGCCATGAAAAAACTACGTATCGTTCCGGCGAATACCGCCATCGACTTTATGGGCAAGCGCCTGATCGCCTTTGCATTCTCGACGGTTCTGATCGTGAGCGCGTTGGGCCTGTCACTTGGCAGCGGGTTGAATTTGGGCATCGATTTCCTGGGCGGGATCCTGCTGGAAATACAGACTACGGAGCCGGCTGACGTTGGCCAACTGCGTTCGGATTTAGGGTCTCTCGGCCTCGGCGAGGTCAGCCTGCAGGAATTCGGGTCCGAGGACGTGGTGCTGATTCGCGTGCAGCGACAGGAGGGCGGCGACGAGGCTCAGCAAGTGGCCATCAAGAAGATTCGCGATAAGCTGGGTGACGGAGTCGAGGAATATCGCAGAACCGAAACCGTCGGCCCCACCGTCGGCGCGGAATTGAAGGAAGCCGCCATTTTGGCCATCGGGTCGGCGATTCTGGCGATTCTGATCTATATCTGGTTCCGCTTCGAATGGCAGTTCGGCATTGCGGCGATTATCGCGCTGATCCATGACGTGCTGACCACAATCGGCCTGTTCGCGCTGTTCCAACTGGAGTTCAACCTGGCCACCGTGGCCGCGGTTTTGACCATCGCCGGCTATTCGATCAACGATACCGTGGTCGTGTTCGACCGGGTTCGCGAGAACCTGCGGAAATACAAGAAATTGTCATTGGTTGAACTGTTCAACCTGTCGATCAACGAAACCCTGGCGCGCACCAC
>JADFVY010000235.1 GCA_015222795.1 Pseudomonadota bacterium
CAAGGCTCGTTGATAATGACTCATATGACCGGTTTCCCTTGTCCGCTCGTCAGGCGCGGTTCGTGCCGTGGCGCGGGCGCCACAAGCGGGCCGCAACGCCGCGAGCGGTCAAGGGAAACCGGCCTCCGGTGGAGCTTTGCGCCCCGCCGGGTGCGTTGCGGCCCTTGCCCGATGCGGGTGCATCGTGGCCCGCGGGCCGCGCCTGCCCGGCGGCGCGCAAAGCTTCATCATATGGGTCATTATCAACGAGCCTTGGTATAAGCTGAGGGTTCTTCTGCTGACCGGAGGGAGCGACATGGAAAAGAAGACACAACTGAGCATCTGGTACTTCGTCCTCGCGATGCTCCTGGTGCTGTTCCTGCAGAGCCTGTGGACGGAATCGGCGACCGTGGAGAACATTCCCTACAGCGAGTTCCGCCAATATCTTGAGGACGGCCTTATCGCGGAGGTCGTGGTGTCGGAAACCACGGTTCGCGGTACGCTGCGCGATGTTGGAGACGGCCCCCGGGAAGTCGTCGCCGTGCGGGTCGAGCCGGGCCTGGCAGACGATCTGGACCAATACGGTGTCGAATATAGTGGGAAGTTCGATAGCAATTTTCTGAGCAATATCCTGTCCTGGATCGTCCCGGTTCTGATTTTCTTCGGGCTTTACATGTTCGTCATGCGCCGTCTGTTCGATCGCGGCGGGTTTGGCGGTGGTGGGGGTGGCAGCTTCATGTCGGTCGGCCAGAGCAAGGCCAAGGTCTATATGGAGACCGCCGTGAAAGTGACCTTCGATGACGTCGCCGGCGTCGACGAGGCCAAGCTGGAGCTGCAGGAAGTCGTCGCCTTCCTGAAAAATCCGGAGATTTATGGCCGGCTGGGCGGGCGGGTGCCCAAAGGCGTGCTGCTGGTCGGCCCGCCGGGCACCGGCAAGACGCTGCTGGCCCGCGCCGTGGCGGGCGAGGCCGGGGTTCCGTTCTTTTCTATCAACGGGTCGGAATTCGTCGAGATGTTCGTTGGTGTCGGCGCTGCACGGGTGCGCGACCTGTTCGACCAGGCCCGCAAGAAGGCGCCGGCCATCATCTTCATCGACGAGCTGGACGCGCTGGGCCGGGCGCGCGGCCTGTCGCCGATGGGCGGCGGTGGCCATGACGAAAAGGAACAGACGCTCAACCAGCTGCTGGCCGAGATGGACGGCTTCGACCCCTCCACCCGGCTGATCCTGCTGTCGGCGACCAACCGGCCGGAAATCCTGGATCCCGCCCTGCTGCGCGCCGGGCGCTTCGACAGGCAGGTGCTGGTGGACCGGCCCGACAAGGCCGGTCGCGTGGCGATTCTGAACATCCATCTGAAAAAAATCCGCCTTGCCGGGGATGGCGATCTCGAGATGCTGGCGTCGCTTACCCCCGGGTTCACCGGCGCGGATCTGGCGAACCTTGCCAACGAGGCGGCGCTGCTGGCGACCCGGCGCGGCGGCGAGGATGTGACCATGGCGGATTTCGATGCCGCCATCGAGCGTATCATCGCGGGGCTGGAGAAAAAGAACCGCCTGCTGAACCCGCTGGAACGCAAGGTCGTGGCCCATCACGAGATGGGCCATGCGCTGGTTTCATTGTCGCTGGGCGGGGTCGAGAAGGTGCACAAGGTGTCGATCATCCCGCGCGGCATCGGCTCGCTGGGCTACACCATCCAGCGCCCGACCGAGGAACGGTATCTGATGACCCGCGAGGAGCTGGAAAACAAAATGGCGGTTCTGCTGGGTGGCCGGGCGTCGGAACGACTGATTTTCGATCATCTGTCGACCGGCGCGGCCGACGACCTGGCCCGCGCCACCGACATCGCGCGCTCCATGGTGACGCGCTACGGCATGGAGGAGAAGCTGGGCCACGTGACCTACGACACCGAGCCGCGCACTTTCCTGGACGTGCAACAGCGCCCAACCATGCTGTCGCGGCAATATAGCGAGGACACCGCGCGCGAGATCGACTGCGCGGTACGCGATATTCTCGATGCGGCCTATGCCAAGGCCCTGGGAATCCTGACCCGGCGACGGGCCGACCTGGAAAAGGGCGCGGCGGTGTTGCTGGAGAAGGAAACGCTGACCGAGGACGAGCTTACAGCCGTTGTTGGCGGGACGGAGTCTCCCGCCGGCTGACTACGGGCTTGCGGTCGGGCAACCTATCCACTATATGCTGCTCCGCGCGGCGTTTCCGGGGTTGCCATCGCCACCCGGTTTAAGTAATGTCCGCGCCGCTGCCGACCCATGTCGGCGAGTAATTTGGCAAGTGCCCGTAGCTCAACTGGATAGAGCGTCTGACTACGAATCAGGAGGTTGGGGGTTCGAATCCCTCCGGGCGCACCAATTCCGTTCCTATCGGTTTTAGTCGTGCGACTCGACTTTGCCCCCGTCCGGTGCTCGAATGAGCAAGGCAACTCGGACAGGGAGAGGCAATTGACTGCGCAGTTCGGACAAGACGATTCCTGCCAAGTGACCCACCTGGAATGCAGTGAGACCGGCGATCATTACCCGGCCGACCGGCTGCAAGGGCTGTCGCGCGCCGGCAAGCCGCTACTGGTCTGCTACGATCTGAAAGCGATCCGCCAATCGGTCTCGAAGGAAACGCTGTCCCGACGGCCGAGCGATATGTGGCGCTATCGCGAATTCCTGCCCATCGGCGATTTTCGTGAAATTATCAGCCTGGGCGAGGCGATGACCCCCCTCATCCGATTGACCGGAAGCGCCGGGCCGCTGGGCGCAAGGAATGTCATCGTCAAGGACGAGGGCCGCATGCCCACGGGGTCATTCAAGGCACGCGGCATGGCGCTGGCGATAACCATGGCGAAGGCCTTCGGCGTCACGCGGGTCGCCGCGCCGACGGCCGGCAATGCGGGCGCCGCCGCCGCGGCCTATGCCGCGGCCGCCGGCATGGAGGCCTTCGTTTTCACGCCCGAGGACACGCCGGAGGCAACCCTTCGCGAGATCGCCTTCCATGGGGCGCGGCTATATCGGGTCAACGGACTAATCAACCAGTGCGCCCGCATCGTGCGCGAGGGAACCGAGACCATGGGCTGGCACGACCTGTCGACACTGGAGGAGCCCTACCGGATCGAAGGCAAGAAGACCATGGGGCTGGAACTGGCCGAACAGTTGGGCTGGGTATTGCCGGATCTGATCTATTACCCGACCGGCGGCGGCACAGGCTTTATCGGCATGTGGAAGGCCTTCGAGGAGTTGGAGGCGATTGGGTGGATCGGGTCGGCGCGCCCACGCATGGTGGCGGTGCAGTCGCCGGGCTGCGGGCCTGTCGTTCGGGCGTTCGAGTCAGGGCTGGATCATGTGGCGGAACCCTGGGCCCCGGTCGAGACCGGCATCCACGGCGTGCGCGTGCCAAAGCCGCTCGGCGACCGCCTGATCATGCGGGTAATATCCGAGAGCAACGGTTTCGCCACCGACGCTTCCGACGAGGCCGCCGAACAGGCTCGCGCCGAGATCGCCCGCACTGACGGGGTGCATCTATGTCCGGAAGGCGCGCTCTGCCATGCGGCCTGGAAGCAGGACCTGGCCCGCGGCCGTGTGGATCGGGACGAGCGCGTTGTCATCTTCAACACGGCCAACGGCCTGAAATCACCCATGCCGGCGATGGCGGGACCGGTTCTGGATTGCACGAAGCCGATCGATTACGGGGCGTTGTAGGGAGCCAAACCGATGGCAAGTTTTCCCGGTTCAGCGCCCTTCCGTTCGATTGCCTGTCCGCCGGTTGACCAGCCACACGCCGGCCGTCGTGATACCCAGACCGGCGATGCCCATCGGACCCAGCGCCTCGCCGAAGACGATCCAGGCCATGATGGCCGAAGAGGGCGGCACAAGGAAGAATAGACTGGTGGTTGCCGCCGCGCTGCCGCGCTTTATCAAGACCATCAGGATGCTGACCGCGCCCAGCGATACCGCGAAAACCAGCCAGCCCATCGCCAGCGAAAAATCGATCGTCCATTCAACTCGATACGGCTCGAAAACAAGGACGATAACACCGTAAAGCACCGCCGCCGCCAGCGCCTGCACGGCGTTGCCGCTCACCAGGTCCATGCCGCCGCCGTGGCGCTTCTGCCAGATCGTGCCGACGGTGATGGCCAGCAGCGAGACAATGCAGGAAACCAACCCAAGGAGCGGAATATCGCCGCCAAGCCGCGGCCACAAGACCAGCACGACCCCCACCGTGCCCAGCGCGATTCCCAGCCACTGCGCCGGCGCCGGCCGTTCGTCCAATAGCCAAACGCCCAGCGCGGCAGTCAGCACGGGCTGGATGCTAACGATCAGGGCGGCCAATCCGGCGGGCATGCCTTGGGCGATGGCGAAAAACACGCCGCCCAGATAGAAACCGTGCATCAAAACGCCGACAAACAACAGGTTCACGATCATTAGCCCACGCGGCCAGGGTCGCCGCAATATAAGGGCGATCGTCCCGAACAGCAGGAATACAATGACGAAGCGGGTCAACAGAAAGCTGAACGGCCCAGCGTCCGGCAGTCCATATTTGGCGCTGATGAAAGCGCTGGACCAGAGCAGAATGAAAACAGCGGGAAGGCTACGGGTTAACACGGTGCTGGTTTGATTTTAGTGTTCTGTATCAGGAAAATACTATTCATGGCCGCGTTCATCTCGGTCAGTTTTCCACTCTGGACCGCATTCACACCCGGCTGAAACAGTTGCTGTATTTCCGGATCGCAAAAGCCCACGAATAGAGACTACAACACCGGCGCCAAAGGGCGA
>JADFVY010000236.1 GCA_015222795.1 Pseudomonadota bacterium
GAGGACAAGCCGGGCGTGGCGGCGGGGATTTTCGGCCCGCTGGCCGACGCCAATATCAATGTGGACATGATCGTCCAGAACGTTTCGTCGGACGGCGGCGCGACCGACCTGACCTTTACGGTGACCCGCGCCGACCTGGACCGCGCGGTCAAGCTGTTGCGGGACCTGCGCGATGAAGTCCGCTACAAGGATCTGATTTCCGATGGCGGCGTCGTGAAGGTATCGGTGATCGGCGTCGGCATGCGAAGCCATGCGGGCGTGGCGAAATCCATGTTTACGACACTGGCCGAGAAGGGCATCAATATCCAGGTCATATCGACCTCGGAAATCAAGATCAGTGTGCTGATCGACGAGGAATATACCGAATTGGCCCTCAGGGCACTGCACACCGCCTACGGTCTGGATGCGGAATAGAGCTGTTCGGTCCGTGCCGCCCGCGTAAGCGGGAAAACAAAGATAACGTATGTGCCGCGCGTGACGCGGCCGGGAATAACGTAATGGCTGACGCGACGAACTGGGTGGGATCCAGATTGCTGCTTCGCCGCCTTCGCGATGAGATGGCGGGCGAGGGCGATGCGCAATCGCGTCTCGACCAGGTGGTTTGCATCATTGCCCGCGACATGGTCGCCGAGGTTTGCTCGATTTATCTGCTGCGGCCCGGCGACATACTGGAGCTGTTCGCCACCGAAGGCCTGTTGAAGACCGCCGTGCACAGAACCCGCCTGCGTGTCGGTGAGGGTCTGGTCGGCGACGTGGCTGCGCATGCTCGCTCGCTGTCGCTAGACGAGGCCCAGGACCATCCGCAGTTCGCCTACCGGCCGGAAACCGGCGAGGAAACTTACCACTCCTTCCTCGGTGTGCCGATCCTGCGCGGCGGGCGCGTGCGTGGCGTGCTGACTATCCAGAACCAGAGCCGGCGCAACTACACCGAAGAAGAAACCGAGACGCTTGAAACGGTATCCATGGTGTTGGCGGAACTGATCGCCGGCAGCGAGCTTGGCTCGCCGAACGAATTCGCCGCCGCCGATGGCATAGCGCTCAGGCCGCTGAGGCTTGAAGGCGCGCGCCTCAATGGTGGGTTGGCGATGGGCAAGGCCGTGATCCACGAACGACGCACAAAAATCAGCCAGGTCGTCGCCGAGGACCCGGCGGCCGAGCTCGACCGGTTCGACGCGGCGGTTCAGCGCATGCACCGTTCGCTCGACGAAATGATGGAAGAGATCGGCGGCCAGCGCGCCGGCGAGGAACATGTGGAAGTGCTGGAGGCCTACCGGATGTTCGCCGAGGATCGCGGCTGGCTGAGCCGCATCCGCGAGGGTATCCGCTCGGGTCTTTCCGCCGACGCCTCGGTCGCCAAGGCGCTGAGCGACACCCGCGCGCGCATGGCTCAATTCGCCGATCCCTACCTGCGCGAGCGTATCCTGGACATGGAGGATCTCGCTTACCGCCTGCTGCAGCATCTGCATGAGGGCGAGAATGGAGAGGAACGTCGACTGCGCAAGGGCCACGACGCAATATTGATTACACGTTCGCTGGGGCCGGCCGAATTGCTGGATTATGGGCGTGGGTCGGTGCGTGCGCTCGTGCTGGAGGAGGGCTCGGCCACCGCCCATGTATCGATCGTGGCCCGCGCGCTGGGCATCCCCGTGGTCGGCCAGGTGTCCGGATTACTGGATAAGGTGGAGCCGGACGACGATATGCTGGTCGACGGCGACAATGCGGTGGTGGTGATCCGCCCGGGCGAGGATGTAAGGCAAAGCTTTGCCGAGGCCATGGAACAGGGCGCCCGGCGCCAGGCGGCCTATACGGCCGCGCGCGACTTGCCCGCGGTCACAAGGGACGGCGTCGAAATTTCACTCAATCTGAACGCCGGGCTGTTGCTGGATCTGCCCAGTCTGCGCGAAACGAACGCGGCCGGAATCGGGCTTTACCGCACGGAAATCCTGTTCATGGTGCGCGGTGAGTTGCCCGGCGTCGACGAGCAGGCCCGCGCCTATCGCCGCGTCACGGACCAGGCCGATGGCAAGCGCGTGGTGTTCCGCACCCTTGACGCCGGCGGCGACAAGCTGCTGCCCTATATGCCGGTCGCCAGGGAGGAAAACCCGGCGATGGGCTGGCGGGCGATCCGCATGACCCTGGACCGGCCCTTTATGCTGCGCCAGCAGCTGCGCGCCCTTATCCGCGCGGTGGCGGGCCGGCGGCTGGACGTCATGTTTCCGATGGTGGCCGAGGTGGCGGAATTCACCGCCGCGCGCGACATCCTGGATCTGGAACTGGCGCGCGCGAAAGCACGCGGCGAGCCCCTGCCGGAGAAAATCGCGGTCGGCTGCATGCTTGAAGTGCCGTCGCTGCTGTTCCAGCTACCGCAACTGATGGCGCGGGTGGATTTCCTTGCCGTTGGCTCCAATGATCTGATGCAGTTTCTTTACGCCAGCGATCGCGGCAACGTTGCGGTTAGCGAACGGTATGACATTCTTTCGGCGGGCTCCTTGCGGATGTTGCACGGCGTAGTGCGAGAGGCGGACAAGGCGGGCGTGCCGGTCAGTGTCTGCGGCGAAATGGCGGGGCGGCCGCTGGAAGCAATGGCGCTGGCAGGGCTTGGTTTTCGGTCGCTTTCAATGGCGGCGTCATCGATCGGGCCGGCCCGGCTAATGATTCGCAGTCTCGATGCAAGGCAGCTTTCATCTTTTATTAACACTCTTCTGGACGGAACCGCGCCAAGTCTGCGAAGCGCCCTGTGTAATTATGCCCGCGATCATGATCTGCGCCTTTAGAACTTCGTAACCATTTAGGCATTACCGTGGCAGTGCAGGCTGTGCGATTGCCATGCAAGCCCTGTTCCTGTTACACAGATATCTCGGGAACATGGGGTTTCGCCGGAATTATCGTTTGGCGGCGCTTGGGGACGTTAGGATATGGCGTTTCGTTTGCATGGGAGAAGGATCTGACTGGGTGGATTACGCCGCGACAAAATTGTGGCGCGATAGACGAACTTTCGTGGACCGTCTGTAAGCTGGGCTCCTGAAACGGGGTCCCAAATCAGGAAGTGGATGCGATGGATGACTATACACAACACCCAGGAAGAAAATCCCGATGAAGAAATGGATCAGTCCGAGAGCATGAGCGGAATGTCGGTAGAACAAGACATGGCGCCGGTTACCAATTTACGCTCGACCGTTGGTGACGAGTTGCGCATGCGCAGGGAAGAAGCCGGCCATACGATCCATGAAGTGGCCGAGGCAGTACGCGTCCAGCGGCGCTATCTCGAAGCGCTGGAAAGCGGCCGCCTGGAAGATCTGCCTGGAACCGTCTATGCGCTTGGGTTCCTGCGCACCTACGCGGAACATTACGGTCTCAATGGTGACGAGTTCGTTACACGCTTCAAGGAAGAGACCGAGGGGCAGCGGCGGACACAGGACTATAGTCTGCCTGAACCGCTCGAAGAGGCGCGGGTTCCGACCGCCGCGATCGTTATCGTCGCTATCGTACTGGCCATAGGCGCCTATGTTGTCTGGTACAGTATGCGGTCCCAGGACGCTGAAATGTCCGGCGCCGTGCCGGAAGTTCCCGCGCATTTGGCCTCGGTGGCGGAAGAAACCGCGCCCACACCCACACCCACACCCACACCCACACCCACTGAGACCGTAGTCGTGCCGCAACCCGCCACCGCGGCGGAACCTGTCGAGCCCGTGGCGGTCACCGAGGCGGCGATACCTCCGGCGCCGGACCCCCCGCCCGCCGAGGTGGAAACCGTGGTGATACCGGTTGCTCCAGCCGAGCCCGAGGCGCCGCCCATCGAGGCGCCGGCGCCCGTGGAAGTCGCCGTGGCAACCCCTCCCGGTATACCTGAAACCGATACGCCGTTGGCGCCGGCGGTGGAGGATACCCCCTATGTGCCGCAGGCCTTCGGCGGCAATAGCGCGAATGTGCGGATCGTTATTACAGCAGCCGAAGATTCATGGCTTGAAGTCACGAATGCCGAGGGAGATCGATTGTTTAGCCGAACGATGCGCGCCGGCGACAGTTATCGCGTGCCCAACCGCGAAGGGCTGGTATTCGTGACCGGCAATGCGGGCGGGCTGGAGGTAACTGTCGATGGCGCTGCAACGCCTGCAATCGGCGACAGCGGAATCGTGCGCAAGAATGTAAAGCTCGATCCCGAACTCCTGAAACAGGGTCGCGCCTGGCCTTAGAATTGCTTCCACTTACCCGCCTTGATATTTTCGCCTGCCGGGCGCACATTGCGCGCGCCCGGAAACCGGGCTATTTAGCGTTGTTCAGTGAGTAGATTCGGAACCGGTTAAAATGAGTGTTCGGCCCTATCGCGAAATTCAGCGGCGGAAATCCCGCCGCATTATGGTTGGCGCCGTGCCCGTCGGTGGTGACGCGCCGATCACGGTGCAGTCCATGACCAATACGCCGACTTCCGACGCGCAGGCGACAATCCGCCAGATTCATGCGCTGGAAGAGGCCGGGGCCGATATCGTGCGCGTTTCCTGCCCGGACGAGGACTCGACTGCGGCACTGAAGACGATCATTGATAATGTTACCGTGCCGATCGTCGCCGATATTCATTTCCACTACAAGCGCGCCATTGAGTCGGCGGAGGCGGGGGCGGCCTGCCTGCGCATCAATCCCGGCAATATCGGCAACGCCGAACGGGTGCGCGAGGTCGTCAAGGCGGCGCGCGATCATGGCTGTTCCATGCGCATTGGCGTCAATGCCGGGTCATTGGAAAAAGAATTGCTGGAGCGTTACGGCGAACCCTGCCCCGAGGCGATGGTCGAAAGTGGCCTGAATCATGCGCGTATCCTGGAAGACAATGATTTCCAGGAGTTCAAGATCAGCGTGAAGGCCTCCGACGTTTTCCTGGCGGTCGCCGCCTATCACGGTCTGGCCGACGCCTGCGACTACCCGCTGCATCTGGGCATTACCGAGGCCGGGGGCCTGCGCGGCGGCACCGTGAAATCCGCTATCGGCATCGGCTCTCTGCTGTGGGCCGGCATCGGCGACACCATTCGCGTCTCGCTGTCGGCCGACCCGGTGGAAGAGATCAAGGCAGGTTTCGACATCCTGAAGTCGCTGGGCCTGCGCCATCGCGGGGTCAATGTGATTTCCTGCCCGTCCTGCGCCCGCCAGCAATTCGATGTGATCGCCACCATTCAGAAGCTGGAGGAACGGCTGGCCCATATCACGACGCCGATGACGCTGTCGGTGATCGGCTGCGTGGTAAACGGCCCGGGCGAGGCGCGCGAGACCGATATCGGCTTTACCGGGGGCGGCAACGATACTCATCAGGTCTATATCGCCGGCGTGCCGCATCATCGGCTAAAGGATGACGATGTGGTCGAGCATCTGGTAAAGATGGTGGAAGAGAAAGCGGCCGAGATCGAGGCCGGTAAAAAGCCGCACGCGGCCGAATAAACGGCGGGGAACAAGTCGAACAATGTCAAATCTGCAGCCCGCCCGCGGGACCCACGATATTCTGCCCGACGAGATGCGCGCTCACCGTCGTGTGGTAGGCATCGCCGGCGAGGTCGCCGAGCGTTATGGCTATGAGTTCATGGCGACGCCGGTCTTCGAGTTTTCCCAGGTTTTTAAACGCACCCTGGGCGATACGTCGGATATTGTTACCAAGGAGATGTACACTTTCATCGACAAGGGCGACGACGAAATCACACTGCGCCCGGAAAACACCGCCGGTGTCGCTCGCTGCTATATATCGGAAGGGTTGGCCCAAAAGGCGCCGGTGCGGTTCTTTTATGCCGGACCGATGTTTCGCTTCGAACGCCCTCAGAAGGGCCGATTGCGCCAGTTTCACCAGATTGGCATCGAGAATATCGGCATTGCCGGCGCCATGGCCGATATTGAGGTGATCGCCGCGGGCGCGCGAATACTGGATGAACTGGGCGTCGCCGACAAAACCGTGCTGGAGCTCAACACGCTGGGCGACGCGGAGAGCCGCGATGCCTACCGCGCCGTGCTGGTGGAATATCTCGAGAAACGGATCGACGAATTGTCGAAGGAAAGCCGCGAGCGACTGACCCGTAACCCGCTGCGTGTTCTCGATTCCAAGGACGAAGGCGACCGCAAGGTTGTGGCCGGGGCGCCGGTCTATTCCGACTATCTGAACGACGCCAGCCGCGCCTTCTTCGACGAGGTGCGAGAAGGGCTGGCGGCACTGGATATTTCCTATCGGCTCAACCCGCGGCTGGTGCGCGGGCTGGATTACTATAGTCACACCGCCTTCGAGTTCACCACCGAGCATCTTGGCTCCCAAGGCGCGGTGATGGCCGGCGGGCGCTATGACGGGCTGATCGGCATGATGGGCGGCACGGCGACGCCCGGTGTCGGTTGGGCGGCTGGAATTGAACGCCTTGCCATGCTGTGCGGCGAGGCGCCGGCGGCGCGCCGTCCGATTGCGGTGGTGCCGGTTGGCGACGAGGCGAAAATGCCTGCGCTGAAACTGTCTGAGGAATTGCGCCGCGCGGGCTATCGCGTCGACCTTGGCCACAGCGGCAATCTTTCCAAGCGCATGAAGCGGGCGAATAAGGTCAACGCCTCGGCGGCGCTGATCATTGGCGAGGATGAGCTGGCGCGCGGCGCCGCCACCTTGCGCGATCTTGACTCGGGCGAGCAGGAAGAGGCCGCCCTGGCCTCGCTTGTGGATAGACTCGCCCGCTTTCGGTAGCCATGCCGGACAAGAGCCCGGCCCTGGAACCCTTCGTCATAGGTGCGACCCGTCGCTCAAGCACGCTGGCGCTGCGCGACCGGTTGTTCATCGACGAGGCCGCGGCGCCAGATTTCTACCGCCGACTGACGGAGTCAGGCGTGACCCAGGCGATCATGCTGTCCACTTGCGACCGGGTGGAGGTACAGGGCATGGCCGAGGCCCCTGACGCCGCCACCGACGCCGTGCGCGTCGTTCTGGCCGCGCGTGCCGGCGAGGAACAGGCCGAACTGGCGGCTCAACTGGAGACTCTGACCGGCGACGAGGCGGTACGTCGGATCTTCGCCGTTGCCGCCTCGCTGGAAAGCCAGGTGATCGGCGAATCCCAGGTTTTGGGCCAGGTCAAGGAAGGCCATCGCTTGGCCGACCGGCACGGCATGGTCGGGCCGGCGCTGGAATCTCTGATGCAGGCTGCTTATGCCGCGGCCAAGCGGGTGCGCAGCGAGACCGAAATCGCCGAGCGGTCCGTGACCCTGGCGTCCGGCGCGGTGCAAATCGCACGCGACCTGCATGGCGACCTCTCGGGCAGCACGGGCCT
Source organism: Pseudomonadota bacterium (assembly GCA_015222795.1). Lineage (GTDB taxonomy): Bacteria > Pseudomonadota > Alphaproteobacteria > UBA8366 > JADFVY01 > JADFVY01. Next base: position 7,269 of record JADFVY010000236.1, read on the forward strand.
GATCCTGGGGCTGGGCGACATGGGTGACCTGATCGGGGGGCAACTGCGTCTCGCCGGACTGGCGGGCACGATCCTGACCGGCCCGTCGCGCCGTACCGAGGCCGAGGCTCGGCGCATGGGCTGCAATTTCGTGCCGTTCGAGGATATTGAAGATGCGCTGGCCGATGCCGATATCGTGGTCACCGCCGCCGGCACAGGGCGCTTCCTGATCACGGTCGAGGCCATGGAACAGGCGCTGCGACGGCGCAAGCGCCGTCCGGTACTGATTCTGGATGGCGGTGTCCCGGCCGATGTTGAGCCCGCCGTTCACGACCTGGATGGGGCCTTCGTCTATACGCTGGACGACCTGGAACAGGTGGCGCGCGAAGGCCGCGCGAACCGCGAGGCGGCGGCGGCCGAGGCCTGGAAGATCGTTGAGGCGGAGACCGATGGTTGGCGCCGGTCCCGGGCGGAGCGGGACGCGGTGCCGACCCTGGTGTCGCTGCGTAACCGATTCGAGGCGATGCGTGACGAAATACTGGCCGCCGATCCCAACGCGGATGCGGCCGAAGCGACAAGGCGGCTGGTCAACCGGTTGCTGCACCGGCCCAGCGAGGCGCTGCGCGAGCTGGCGGCTGAATCCGGCGATGAGGCTGAAAAACAGGCGGTCGCCAGAATGGTTGCGAGGCTGTTTGGATTGCCGGATGTGGGCGACGGGAACGAGGACGATAAGGAACGATAAGGCATGAATTTTGACGAAAAACTCGGCAAGGTGTTGGCTCGCCACGACGAACTGGGGCAGTTGATGACGGAAAGCGCCGGCGATTCCGGTGAATTCGCGCGCCTGTCGAAGGAATATTCCGACCTGACCCCGATCGTGGAGAAAATCCGCGAGCTCAGGGAAGCCCAAACTGAACAGGCGGACCTGGAGCAGCTGGTCGGTTCCGGGGAAGACCCGGAAATGAAGACAATGGCGCAGGAAGAACTGCTGGTGCTGAATGACAGGCTGCCCGCACTGGAACGCGAGATGCAGTTGATGCTGGTGCCGCGTGACGAAGCGGACGCGCGCAACGCTATTCTCGAAGTGCGCGCCGGCACCGGCGGCGATGAGGCCGGCTTGTTCGCGGCTGAGCTGTTCCGCATGTATCAGCGTTACGCCGACCGTCATGGCTGGAAGTTCGAGCCTATCGATATCAACGAAACCGCCGTCGGTGGATATCGCGAGGCCAGCGCCACCATTGCCGGACGCAATGTGTTTCAGCGGTTGAAATTCGAATCCGGCACACACCGTGTGCAAAGGGTGCCAGTTACCGAGAGCGGCGGCCGCATTCATACCTCGGCCGCCACCGTCGCCGTGCTGCCCGAGGCAGAGGAAGTCGATGTGGATATCGAGGAGAAGGATCTGCGCATCGACACTTACCGGGCCCAGGGCGCCGGTGGCCAGCACGTCAACAAAACCGACAGCGCGGTGCGCATCACCCATATGCCCTCGGGCATCGTCGTGCAGTGCCAGGACAACAAATCCCAGCACAAGAACAAGGCCCAGGCCATGAAGGTGCTGCGCGCCCGCATGTTTGATGCCGAACGGTCTCGCCAGCATGCCGAGCGCGCCGCCAACCGCAAAGGCCAGATAGGGTCCGGAGACCGGTCGGAAAAGATTCGCACCTATAACTTTCCGCAGGACCGGATCACCGACCACCGCATCAATTTCAGCACCCACAATATTCCCAAGATGCTGGCGGGCGAGGGGATGGACGATCTGATTGACGCACTGATCGCCGAGGACGAGGCGGCGCGCCTTCTGGACGCCGATTGACCGGGACTGGCTCAATTGGGGCCTGCCTGGAAAGGGGTGCGCGCCGTTTGGCCGAAGCCGGCATTCCCGATGCCCGGCGCGAGGCGCGACTGATCCTTGCCCATGCGCTGGGGATCGAACCTGTTACCGTTCTCGGTTATCCGGAACGGCCCGTAGATGACGCCGACCGATACGAAGAACTGATCGCGCGCCGGGCCGCGCGCGAACCGCTATCGCATTTGACCGGCCGGCGGGAATTCTGGAGCCTTGAATTCGAGGTTACATCGACGACCCTGGACCCGCGGGCCGACAGCGAAACCCTGGTAGAGGCGGTGCTGGCCGCGGTTCCCGATTACCATGCGCCGCTTTCGATCGTCGATTTCGGGACCGGCACGGGTTGTCTGCTGTTGGCGCTGTTGAGCGAATTCCCCAATGCAACGGGACTGGGTGTGGATATCGCCGAGGAAACGCTGGCCGTGGCCCGTCGCAATGCCGGACGGCTGGGGTTCGCGGACCGGGCCGCCTTTGCTATCGGAAACTGGGGCGAATCGCTAACCGGGCAGTTCGATTTGATCGTCGGCAATCCACCCTATATTCCCGCCGGCGAAATCGCGGTCCTGCAGCGCGAAGTCACGGATTACGAACCGCGTCGGGCACTGGACGGGGGCGAGGACGGGCTGGATGCCTATCGGCGACTCGGACCCGATATTTTCCGCATTTTGAGGCCCGGCGGCATCGCGGCACTGGAATTCGGGCTCGGCCAAGGCACGGCGGTAGAACGGCTGATGTTGGCAGAAGGCCTGATAGCTCAAGGCTTTAGCAGGGACCTGGCGGGGCATGACAGATGCCTCACCCTGGTTAAACGATAAATTGACCTAATTCCGCCAAAAAAAGGGTTGGAATGCTGGCATCCAGGGTCTAATGTCCCGCCCATAACTTGGACCTCTCGATGAAGTTTATGTTATTGGGCTCCCGGACAAATAACTATACCGGCCTGGCACTAGAGTGCGGGTAAACGGTACGTCGGGGTGGAGCAAATGGTACGGCGATACGTACCCGTAATAAACATTTTATCCAATGTGAAGGTGCTATGAGGCAAGGTCAGAACCCGAAGCGTACGCGTGGACGCAGCCAAGGGCGGCGTAGCAATGTTCCATCGCGGCATCAGACATTCGACAGCAACGGACCCAGTGTCCGAATCCGCGGGAACGCCGCGCAGGTACATGAAAAATACCTGGCCATGGCCCGCGATGCGGCGACCGCCGGCGACAGGATTGCCGCCGAAAATTATCAACAACACGCGGAGCATTATTACCGCATCATAAACGTCGACAATGACGGTGATGGCCGCGGGCGAGGCGACGCCGAGCGCGCCAACAGGTTGCAACAGGAAAGCCAGTCCGACGGCGACGGCGAAACCGAAGCCGCCGTGGTAGTGGAGACCGTGAAGCCTCCGCCCACGGGCAATGACGAGGAAGTCGGCGAGGGCAGCGAGCAGCCGGCCGTCGAGTTCCCCGTTGTCGTGGATGCCACGGCGAATGGATCGGATGAAGCGCAAGATTCCGCGCCCAAGAAACCCCGCGCCCCTCGTACGCCGCGCACACCGCGCGGCCGTACGCGAGCCCCCCGTGCATCGGACGGTGCGGCAGACGGTAACACCCGGCCTTCCCCGCCAGAGGAATAACCGGTCCAGGCTCTTGAAGAGAAGCTGTTCAGGAGGGCGGCGCCGTAACGGTGTCGCCCTTCTCGATTCGCCCGCCCGCGGTAGTTTTTGCGTAAACGCCACACTGGGTGTGGCCGAATCCCTGCTGCAAAGTCTTCAGCATATGCAGGTCGCGCTCGCCGCTGTCGGGGTTGACCTCGGTCGCGGCACAGCGGCCGATGATCTCTACAACTTCCAGCCGCACATCGCCGATCGTGATTTCTTTGCCTACCCATGACATTTCGGCCCAGGCTGGCAGGCCGTCGAGATGCAGATTGCCCCGGAAGCGGCGCGGATCGACGGGGTTGCGGGCGACACGTTCGATATCCTTCACGCTCGCCAGATTCAGGATCGAGACGTATTTGTCGGGAACGTCGCTCAGCATCCGGCCCGGCACCTCGACAAAATGCGGGTTGCCGCGTGGCCCGGGCGGGATGAATGCCTGTAAAAATTGCTCGACCAGAGTGCGGCCCAGCGGCTGCGTGATGTCGCCGCGGGCCACCTGTTTTCCATCGCGGAAAACGGTTAAAACCCCGGTTTCCGGGTTGAAACGGGCGTCCAGCAGGGCCAGTCGCTCGTCGCGCATCAACTGCAGGAAATTGCGTTTGCCCATCCATTCGGGATTGTCGCGGTCGAACTGGCTGGCTGCATGGGCCAGCGCGAAACGGCGGTCGTCGGGAAGGCCTTCGCCGGGTTCCAGCATGGCGAACTCGATCGCCTCGCCGTTCAATCCCTTTACCGGATAGCGGCGGATTTCATTTATTGTGACGGGCATGGTTCTTCTCTCACGGCAAGGGCAGGGTGCTGGTCGGTGACGGGGTCGCTGCGTTTGTCCAGCCATTCCGCAGCCTGTTTACAGCCGAGATCATGGAGTTCCTGCAAAAACCCTCGATGCGCGTTCATCTTGCTGGATTGTCCGAAGGCACGCAAGTCGTCTCCACCCTCGATCACATGCAGGTGTGTTTCCGCCAATCGACGGCCAAGCGGCCCGCCAAGCGACCCGTTGCGCGCCATGCGCTGCAGGTCGCCAAACTGATCCAGATCGTGGTTGAGCGGTGCTGTAAACATGATCTGGTTCAATCGCGCATGAATGGCGCGCGCCGTCAATGGCGGACCGTCCGAACTCTCGCTGTCCAGCCGGACCAGCAGAATATCGGGTGCCTTGCTTTCTTCAAGCAGCGGCATGATCGGCGGGTTGGCGGTGAAACCTCCGTCCCAATAATGGCGGTCGCCGATCTTTACCGCATGATGCAGCCAGGGAAGGGTGGACGAGGCCAGTACGGCGTCGGCCGTGATTTCCTTGTTGGTGAACAATTTGGGGTGGCCGCTTTCGACGTCTGTCGCGGCCAGGAACAGACGGATGCGCCGGCTGCGTTGCAGACGTTCGAAGTCGATATGGTCGACCAGCAGGTCGCGCAGCGGATTCATATCCAGCGGGTTGAATTGATAGGGCGACAGGAAGCGGGTGAACAGGTCGAAACCCATATGCCGGGAATTGCCTTCCATGTTCCAGCCGCTGGTTAACTGCTCCATCATGTTGGACTGAAGTGGGCTGAACGCGGCCTTGGCGCCGATCCGCCGCCATAGCGTCGCCAGCGCCTCGCGCGCACCGTCTGGTCCTCCCTCCAGCCAGCCATGGGCCATGAATACCGCATTGAATGCGCCGGCGCTGGTGCCGCTGACGGCGTCCACGATCACGCCGCGCTCTATAAGCGCGTCCAGCACGCCCCAGGTGAAGGCGCCATGGGCGCCACCGCCCTGCAGCGCGAGAGCCAGCCGCGGGCCCTTTTCGGCGCGCGGCCGCGAAGCGTGTAGTGCGGTAGCGGCTTTGTTCCGCCAACCCATAAGATATTGGCCGAATGTTTCGATGCCGTTCATTTGTTATGGTTTCCTAGCCTGCGTATGCTGCACTGCAACATACTATAGCGCCGTAACATCTGAGCAAACGGTTAATATGCGAAAATATGGTCTTGAGCGCCGGCTGTTGCATTGCCATATGAGTTTAGGACGCCTCATGCGAGGGTCCGCTTATCTGACTCAGTCTTGACCGCCTGCCTCATCGAGGGGGCGTAATGGGGAACAGGAACGACATGGATTTCGAGAATTACACCGAACGGTCTCGCGGTTTCATTCAGGCCGCGCAGAATCTGGCCCTTCGCGAAGGGCATCAGCGGCTGACGCCGGAACA
>JADFVY010000237.1 GCA_015222795.1 Pseudomonadota bacterium
ATCGGCCTGACCTACGCCTCGCTGCTCGAAGGCTCGGTGCTGACCGAGACGATCTTCGCCTGGCCGGGCATCGGCCAGTACATCACCAACTCGCTGTTCAATGCCGATATGAACGCGGTAATCGGCGGCACGCTGGCGGTCGGAATCTGTTTCGTCGGCATCAACATGCTGTCCGACACGCTCTACCGCCTCGTCGACCCGAGGGTGCGGTGATGGCGGAAGGCGTGGCGCCCAGGGCGGGAAGCATGAAACGGCTGCGCGAATGGCTGCTGACGGACTCGCCGGAGTCCGCCTTCCACGCCCGCTGCCAGCGGTTCTATCTGAACTGGCGCGCGTTCCGCACCAATCCAATCGCCATGATCGGTCTGGTGATCATCACAACCCTTGTGCTGGTGGCCGCATTTGCGCCGCTTCTGACTCAGGCGGACGGCACCGAGCAGTACCTCGCCGACCGCTTGCTGGCGCCAGGCGCCGAGCACTGGTTCGGCACCGACGAGCTCGGCCGGGACATCTATGAGCGCATAGTCTGGGGCTCGCGGATCACGCTCTACATCGTCGGGCTGGTCGGTATCCTGGTGGTGCCCATAGGCGTCCTGATCGGCACGGTGGCCGGCTATTTCGGCGGCTGGGTCGATAACGTGCTGATGCGCTTTACCGACATCTTCCTGGCTTTCCCGCGGCTGATCCTGGCGCTTGCCTTCGTCTCGGCGCTCGGCCCCGGGATCGAGAACGCGGTGCTCGCCATCGCGCTTACCACCTGGTCGCCCTATGCGCGCCTGGCCCGCGCCGAGACCATCACCATCCGCAACAGCGAATACATCATGGCCGCGCGGCTGCAGGGCGCCTCGGCCCCGCGCATTCTCTATGGCCACATCATGCCGCTGTGCATTTCCTCGGTAATCATCCGCCTGACTCTCGACATGGCCGGGATCATCCTGACCGCGGCCGGGCTCGGCTTTCTGGGCCTCGGCGCCCAGCCGCCGATGCCCGAGTGGGGGGCCATGATCTCGACCGGCCGGCAGTATATTCTGGACCAATGGTGGGTGGCCGCGGTGCCGGGGATGGCAATCTTCGTGGTCAGCCTCGGCTTCAACCTGCTGGGCGACGGCCTGCGCGACGTACTTGACCCGAAAAGCGGGGGCTCCGGATGACCGAGGCGCCACTGCTCGTCGTCGAGGACCTGCGGGTCGACTTCGCCACGCCAAAGGGCCTGGTAGAGGCGGTGCGCGGGGTCAACTTCACCCTCGGTCGCGAGAAGCTGGGCATCGTCGGCGAATCCGGCTCAGGCAAGTCGGTGACCGGGCGATCGATTCTCAAGCTTATTCCGCCACCGGGGAAGGTGCGGGCCAAGCGAATGGAGTTCAACGGCGTCGACCTGCTCGGCGCCAACGAGCGAGCCATGCGCAGAGTCCGCGGCGAGGGCATTTCCATGGTCATGCAGGACCCCAAATTTTCGCTCAACCCGGTGATGACCGTGGGCGCCCAGATCGCCGAAGCCTACCGGATTCACGCCGGGACCTCGGCGGCGGAGGCCAAGCGGCGTTCGTTGGAAATGCTCGCCTCGGTGCGCATCCGTGACCCCGAACGCGTCTACCGCGCTTATCCGCACGAGGTCTCGGGCGGCATGGGTCAGCGCATCATGATCGCCATGATGCTGATCCCCGATCCCGACATCCTGATCGCCGACGAGCCGACGTCGGCGCTCGACGTGACAGTGCAGCTTCAGGTGCTGGCGATCATGGACGACCTGGTGACCCAGCGCGGCATGGGACTGATCTTCATCAGCCACGATTTGAGCCTGGTCGCCTCATTCTGCGACCGGGTGCTGATCATGTATGGCGGCCGGGTAATGGAGATCTGCGAGGCTTCCAAACTGGCGCAGGCCCGTCATCCTTACACCCAGGGGCTGCTCCACTGCCTGCCGCGGGTCGAGGGCGGTGGCGGCGAGGACCTTCCGGTGCTCAATCGCGACCCGGCCTGGCTGGAGGAGGACCTGTGATCGAGGTCGAGGATCTCAACGTCTTCTTCGGCCACGGCCGCGACGAGGTCCACGCGGTGCGCGACGTATCCTTCAGCGTGGCCGACGGCGAGAGTTTCGGGCTGGTCGGCGAATCTGGCTCCGGCAAATCCACGGTGCTGCGCGCGCTCTGCGGGCTCAACCCGCATTGGACGGGCCGCATGACGGTGGATGGCATGGAACTCAAACCGCGCCGTAACAAGGCCTTCTACAAGCTGGTCCAGATGGTATTCCAGGACCCCTACGGCTCGCTGCATCCGCGTCATACCGTGGACCGAATCCTGTCCGAACCCATCGCCATCCACGGCCTGAGCGACCCGGACGGGCGGATATCCCGGGCCCTGGAAGAGGTCGGACTCGGCCCTGCATTCCGCTACCGTTTTCCGCATCAACTCTCGGGCGGTCAGCGCCAGCGGGTCGCCGTGGCCCGGGCACTGATCCTCGAGCCCAAGATCCTGCTGCTCGACGAACCAACCTCGGCGCTCGACGTTTCGGTCCAGGCGGAGGTTCTCAACCTGCTTCGCCGCCTGAAGCGGGAGCGCAACCTGACCTATGTTCTGGTCAGCCACGATCTGGCGGTAGTGGCGCACATGTGCGCCCGGCTAACGATCATGAACCGCGGCAGGGTGGTCGAAACGGTCGCCACCGAGGCGCTGGACAATACGGAAGCCCTGTCCCCCTACAGCCGACAACTGCTGGTCGCCAGCAAGGGGTATGACCGCGCCGCGGTCGACCAATTCGTCGATTTCGAATAACAGGATCCAAGCATTCATGGACAGCGACCGTTTCACCAGACTTTCCCTGGTCGAGATAGACCCCGCGCGCGACGGGGTCCTGATCGATCTGGCCTATGCGACCGCCGACAATGTGACCGGCCGGCCGATCTACCGGAATCCGGTCTGCTGCTTGCGGCGGGAGGCCCATGATGCGTTGATGCGCGCCGTCGCGCTGGCCCGCCCGATCGGATACCAGATCCTGGTTTTCGACGCCTTCCGGCCGCAAAAGGCGCAGGAGGTCCTGTGGGCGTTCAACCCCGACCCGCTGCAGGTCGCCGACCCGGTCAGGGGATCGAACCATACCCGCGGCGTCGCGGTCGATCTGACCCTGGTGGATACGGCGATCGGCCGGTCGCTCGACATGGGCACCGGCTTCGACGCCTTCTGTAAGGAATCCTATCATGCCTCGACCGCGGTCCCGGCCGAGGCGCAGGCCAACCGCTTCCTGCTGCTGGGGCTGATGACCGCCGCCGGCTGGACCCATATCGCAAGCGAGTGGTGGCACTATCAACTGCCCGGCGCCGACTGGCCCCTGCTAAGCGACGACAGCGCGCCGGCCTCGATGATGTGAGGGATCATCCCTCGCCTTCGCGCGGCCATTTGCGCATCATGGCGAGGATCGCGGCCGGGGCGCCGGCGGCCAGGAGATGTTTGATCGTATGGCCGCTGACGGCGCCGCCGGTCAAATCGAAGATGCCGTGGTCGTAATGCTCGAACAGCTTGGCCAGCGCATAGAAGGCCAGCGCCGCCATCAAATAGCGCATCCGCACATGGCGCCCTTCGGGGAACAGGTACAGCACCAGCGGGATCAGTATGACCGGCCAGAACTGCACCAGCGCATAGGCGCGCAGATCGCCGGCGCCCCGGATTTCGCCGTAATCCCACAAGATCACGCTGGCCGCCCCGGCCATGACCAGCAGGTTCAGCCCCCTGCAGGCGACCCACGCTCGTGAAATCCGGTCCGACAGCACGGCGGCGACCAGCGCCATGAAGGCGATCGTCATCGGCAACCGGTCCCAGAACAGGGTCGAGTTGTTCGGGTCGAGGTGATACCAGGCCGAGCCCGGGCCGACCAGGGCCACGCCCGCAAAGAACCAGGCGAATGGCGCCGGGTCGCCCTCGCCCATCGGCGGCACGCCGAACCAGCCGCGCCACAGCGCGCCCAGCCCCGCGATCCCGACC
>JADFVY010000238.1 GCA_015222795.1 Pseudomonadota bacterium
CTTTTCCCCGGAGAAGCCCTGAACACAATGGAACCGGCGCCAGGGACGTATAACACGTGGTCACGATCGACTTATCCAAACAATCAATAACAGAAGCCAACGAACTTATCCGCCAGTGCGGCGAACGGGGTGAGGATGTCGAAGTCCTGAACCCCGACGCGCGCCATCATATTGGCGTCGGGCTGACCCAGGACATAACCGTGCGCGTGCGCGGTTCGGCCGGCTATTTCTGCGCCGGACTGACCGATGGCCCCAGCTTCGAGATCGACAGCAATGCCGGCTGGGGGCTGGCGGACAATATGTACACGGGCTCGGTCGTTGTCGGTGGCAATGCCGGCGCCATCGCCGGCGTCGCGATTCGTGGCGCCGAGGTCGTGGTGAAGGGCAATATCGGCTCGCGCGCCGGCCAGGTGATGAAGGCGGGCACGCTGTGCTGCGCCGGTAATGCCAATTTCATGGCCGGTTATATGATGTATGGCGGCCGTATCATCATCCTCGGCAATTCCGGCGAAAAGGTGGGCGAGGACATGGCGGCCGGCGATATATTCGTTGGCGGCGAGGTGCAATCGCTGGGTTCCGACGCCGCGCAGGTGGAACCGACCGAAGAGGATTTGAGGGGTATCAGGGAATTCCTCGAAAAATACGGCCTGGAGTTTAACGGTACCTTCAAGAAAATCGTCAATGCCGGCACCAAGCTGCGCTACAAGAATCCCGAACCGCCGCTCCGAAACATCCCCTTCTTCACCTTCTCCGGCACCACCGATTACTGGAACGAAAAGGTGCAGGAGGACATCTATGTCAAGTCGCAGATGGGCCGCTACCGCATCCGTGGCTATGGCGCCGCGCGACCGCTGCCGCATCTGACCGACATCGCCTTCAAAAAGGATTTATCCCAGGCGGGCCGCGATCCGGACCTCCTGAAACGGATTCAAATGCGCACAACGCTGGGCGACAAGCACGGCGCCAAGCCGCTGGACCTGTCGATGCCGGTGATGATCGCACCGATGAGCTTCGGCGCGCTGAGCCGATCGGCCAAGCTGTCGCTGGCCATCGCATCGCGCATGTCGGGCATCGCCGAAAACACCGGCGAGGGCGGCATGATGGACCAGCAGCGCGAGGAGGCCGATCAGTTGATCTTCCAGTGCCTCGCCGGGCGGCTGGGCTGGAATATCCATGACATGCAGCGCGCCAATGGGCTGGAAATCTATATCTCGCAGGGCGCCAAGCCGGGCCTCGGCGGCCAGCTGATGGCCAAGAAAGTGACCAGGGAACTGGCCACCATCCGCGGCATTCCCGAAGGCATCGATCTACGGTCGCCCTCGCGCCATCCCGACGTTCTGGGCGCCGACGACCTGGTCATCAAAGTCGAGGAATTCCGCGAGGCCACGGGACACCGTATTCCGGTTTCCATCAAGCTGGGCGCGGGCCGCGTGCGCGACGACATCAAGATCGCGATGAAGGACACGTTCGACTATGTCGAGCTGGACGGGTTGCAGGGTTCCACCGGCGCCGCCGGCGCGGAAGTGCTGGAGCATGTCGGCATCCCCACCCTGGCCGCAATCCAGGAGGCGCTGGACGCCCTGGCCGAAATCGACGCCACCGGCCAGCTGCCCATCGTTCTGATGGGGGGCATCAAGGACGGCGTCGACGCCGCCAAGGCGTTGGCGCTGGGCGCGGACGCGGTGGCGGTTGGCACCTCGGCGATCATCGCCGGCGGCTGCATCGCCTGCATGCAGTGCCATATCGGTAACTGCGTGGTCGGCATCGCAACCCAGGACCCCGAGCATGAGCGCCGCTACAACACGCCGGTCGAGGCCGTGCATATTCACCATTTCCTGGAGGCCATGCGCTGGCAACTTGCCGCGATCACCGACGGGCTGGGCTATTCCGACGTGAAACAGCTTTGCCGCGACGATCTGGTGGCGACCACGCCGGAGGCCGCGAAGATCACCGGCCTGGAATATGCGCCGGAATACCGGGATCCCAACCTTCAACTCAAGGCCAGTTGATATGACCGACAGTAAACTTGCCGGAACCCCGCTGGGGTCGGGCTGGAGCCCGCTCGACATGCGTGACGATACCGACGATTTGCATTTCGTGCCGGCGCCCTGCCAGATCGCCTGCCCGATCGGCACCGACGCACCCTCCTATATCGGTCTGATCTGGGAAGGCAAACAGCTTGAGGCCTTCGAGGCGATCACCGCGACCAACCCGTTCAGTTCGGTCTGCGGACGGGTCTGCGACGCACCCTGCGAGCCGGCTTGCCGCCGTGCCGACAGCGACGGCCCGCTGGCGATCCGCAATCTCAAGCGCTACGTCATGGACGAGCTGGGAACCGATATTCATCTCGACCCCGTAAAGGTTACGCAGGACAAGAGCGTCGGCATCGTCGGCAGTGGCCCGGCCGGGCTGACCGCCGCGCAGGATCTGGCGATGGCCGGTTACAAGGTGGATGTCTACGAAAAATTTGAGCGCGCCGGCGGCGTCTTGCAGTGGGGCATTCCCGCTTTCCGCCTGCCCGAGCGCATCCTGGACGAAGATATCGACCGCATCCTGAAGCGCTGCCCCGGCATCACGATCCATACCAACACCGCCCTTGGCGAACAGGTCAGCCTGGACGAATTGAAACAGCGCCACGAGGCGGTGTTGCTGGCCATCGGCGCGGCCTGGGGCAAACCCATGGGCGTGCCCGGCGAAGACCATGAACTTGTCGAGGACGGCGTCGGTTTCCTGCGCCGCATCAATTCCAGCGGCGACCGCCCGACCCTGCCAGAGACCGTTCTGGTCATCGGCGGCGGCGATGTGGCGATGGATGCCTGCCGGGTGGCCGCGCGCATGCCTGGCTGCAAAAACGTAAAGATCGTCTACCGCCGCGGCCCGGGCGAAATTCCGGCCCGCAAGGACGAGCTGGAAGGCGCCATCAAGGAAGACATCGAGTTCATCTATCACGCCCAGCCGGTGGCGATCGTCGAGAAGAACGGCGGCCTGGCGCTGCGCTGCGTGAAGACCGAACTTGGCGAGCCGGAAGAGGACGGCCGGCGCGCCTTCCGCACGGTACCGGGTTCGGAATACGACATCGATTGCGGCATGATAATCGCCGCCGTCGGCCAGACCAGCGCCTGCGACGAGCTGCGAGAGAGCGGCCTGATCAAGACCGACCGCGTGGACACCGACTTCGACTCCATGCGCACCGGAGATCCCCAGGTTTTCGGCGCGGGCGACGGCGCCTTCGGCGGCTCGACCGTCGTCATGGCCATGCATCACGGCCACAAGGCGGCCTATTACATCAAACAGCATCTTGAAGGGAACGAGGCCCCCCTGCCCTACCACACACCCTACCGTACCCGGCGGATCGATGTGGCGCAGGACATCATGTGGGAAAAACACCCCCGCCAGGAGCAGGAATTCCATGGGCTTGGCGACAAGCCGGTCGAATTCCCCGAGATCGAAACGAAATACAACAAGGACACCGCCATCGCCGAGGCCGCGCGCTGCTACCGGTGCGACGCGGAGACCGGCACCGCGGATTATTCGGTGAAGAACCGCGAAGATATCTTCCTGATGGCGCGCATGCAGCCGGGGGACGCGAAATCGCAAACCGCCATGCTGCAGAAACGCCTTATACCCCGCGAAATCCTGATCACCCCGGAACAGCCCGCAAGTTTTGACGACCTCGTCTTCCTGCCGGCCAACCTGTCGCGCCTGGTAATCGACCCCTATCGCGAGGCCTGCCGCACCGACAGCAAACTGGGTGGCGGGATAGATCTGCGGAACCCCTACCTGGTGACCGGCATGGACGATGCGCCGGACGAGATCCGCACGGCGGTGGCCAAGGGCGCGGAGAATAACGGCTGCGGCTGGCTGGGACGCGTCAAACCAGACGGCGAGCTGCCCTGGCTGCAACTGCTGAAACCGGGCGAGGAGCCCGATGCGAATGCCGCCGCCGCGATGTACGAAATCGGCGACGACTTCACGGCCTTCGAGCCCAAGCGGGCGAACGCCGCGCAGCTCGTCGGCCTGTCGGTACAGCGGCCGGCGCTTGAAGCGGCGATCCTGTTCGGGCTGGAGAACAATCTGGAACTGATGGTGCTGGACGGCACGCGTGGTTCGGAACTGGCCGGCCCACCGGACATGACCGTGCTGCGCGACGCAATCCGTATTCTGCGCGGGATGAACCAGGAAGAAGAGATCGACCTTATCTGGTATGGCGGCGTACGATCCGGCACCGACGTCGCCAAGGCTCTGGCGTTGGGCAGCGTGGCCGCGGCGGTCGGCGTATCCATGGCGATCGCGGCTGGTGGCACGGTTTCAAATGGCGTGATTTCCTATGCCGGCGACCGCACGCTGGAGGAGCGTATAACCGGCGCGGAATACCTGATCCAGAGCATGGCGAGCGAAACCTCGATCATGGCCCGCTGCACCGGCAAGACCAACGTGCATAACCTGGAACCGGAAGACCTGAAAACCATCACAATCGCAGCCTCGGAAGCCACGGGGATTCCCCTGGCGGGCACGCGGTAGGATTTGTTTTGTTGATTATTATCACCAATCAGGCATTAACACCACAAATCAAGTGAAGGCATAATAATCGCTGCAAAAACAGCGCATTCACCCATTGCCGGTAATCCATACAAATTTTATGGTTTTACAGCAATAGCACGGGCAGAAGCGCAGGCGATGGAAACGGTCCTTTTTGAAAATGCGCCAACGGCGGAATATACCGTTCCGGCGGACGCCACGTCGCGGACGGTAGTGGCCGGCATCTGTGGTGTCTGCCCGGCCGGCTGCGGGGTTAATATCCACCTTGCCGACGGACGCATCGAGCGCCTAACGCCGCTGCGCGACCACCCGCTCGGTTTTGTCTGCCCACGCGGGGCACGGGCGGCGGAGATCGTCTATTCGCCGGACAGAATTCTCTATCCGCAAAGGCGCACCGGCGCGCGCGGCGAGGGGAAATTCGAGCGCATCTCCTGGGACGAGGCATACGACATGCTGGTCGGCGGCCTGCGCGACATCGCCGCCAAACACGGCCCGGAGGCAGCCGCCATCTATACCGGCCGCGGCAATTTCGAGTTCGGACTATGCGAGGCCTTCGGGCCGACCCGCACATCGGAAACCTCGGCCAATGCCGTGCTCTTCCCCTTCGGCTCACCGAACAGCACCGGCGTCGGGGCGCTTTGTTATGCCTCGCAGGGCATGATCGCGCCGCGCGCCTGTTTCGGCGAACATCTGCGCGGCATGTATGAAGACCTCGACAATGCCGACCTGATCCTCGTCTGGGGTTCCAACCCGGCGACAGATTCGCCGCCCGGCAACATGCGCCGGCTGAAGGCGGCACGGAAACGCGGCGCGCGGGTCGTCGTGATCGACCATCGCCGCAGCGAGACCGCGCGGGCCCTGCATGCCGAATGGCTCGGCGTGCGGCCGGGCACGGATGGCGCGCTGGCGCTGGGCATGCTCAACATCATCATCGGCGAGGGGCTGCAAGACAAGAACTTCGCCCGCGACTGGACGCACGGTTTCGATGATCTGCGCGATTACGCGCGCGGCTTCAAACCCGAACGGGTAGAGACGATCACCGGCATTCCCGCCGACACGATTATTGAGCTGGCGCGCGCCATCGCCGCCGCGGCGGGCTGTTCCTTCCTGATGTATACGGGGCTTGAATATTCGGACAGCGGCGTCCAGGCGATCCGCGCGGTCTGGACGCTGCAGGCGCTGACCGGCCATCTGGACGCGCCGGGCGGCAAGCTGTTCCGCATGCCGGACCGTCCGCGCACCGGCCGCATACTGACCGAACCACCGACCGGATCGCGGCCGCCGCTCGGCGCCGACGAATTCCCACTTTATCGCCAGACCCGCAACGAGGCGCATGCTTCCTGCCTGCCCCGGGCGATTCTGGACGGCGAGCCCTACCCGCTGCGCGCGCTGATAATCAGCGGCGCCTCGATCATCACCGCATGGCCGGACCCGGAACATTGGCGCCGGGCGCTGGGGGCGCTGGACCTGCTGGTGGCCGTCAACCGCTTCCCGACGGCGGACATGGCCCATGCCGATCTGATACTGCCGGCGGCGACCATGTTCGAGACCCAGTCCTACATGATCCATGATGGCCGTATCCAGCTACGCCAGCGCGTGATCGAACCCCGGGGCGAGGCGCGCGGCGACTACCTGATCTTCACCGAACTGGCGCGCCGCCTGGGTTACGGCCATCTGTGGCCGCAAACCGAGGAGGCCATGGTGGAGCGCGCCCTGGAAGGAACCGGCATCACACTGGCGGAACTGCGCGCCAATCCCGAAGGCGTGGATTTCCCCGTGCCGAAGATGCGCCATCGCAAATACGAGACCGGCGAATTGCGGGCCGACGGCAAGCCCGGCTTCGACACCCCGACGGGCAAGTTTGAAATCACCTCGGAATGGCTGCGCGCCGAGGGTTACGAACCCCTGCCGGTCTACGTCGAGCCCAGCGAAGGTCCGCTGGCGAACGGCGCCACTGCGGGACATTACCCGCTGGTGTTCAATTCCGGCGCGCGCACGCAGTCGGCCTTCCGCTCGCAGCATTACAACATCCCCTCGCTGGTGGCGCTGCAGCCCAAACCGCAAGTCACCATCCACAACGCCGACGCCGACGCGCGCGGCATCGCGGATGGCGACCCGGTTGATGTGGTCTCGCCGCGCGGGCGGGTGCGGTTCTGGGCAAGGGTCACCGGCGACATCGCGCGTGGCGCGGTGGAAGCAAACATGGGCGGCGGCGGCCCGCTAGGCTCCGAGGCTTGGCAAAACGCCAACGTCAACGAGTTGACGGACCCGGACAATTACGACCCGCTGTCCGGTTTCCCGGTCTACAAGGCGCTGCTATGCGACGTCGTGCCGGCCCCGCCGGCCGGCCGCAAAAAGAGTAGAAACAGGTACTTTCCCGCAGGCAAATCGGCGCCCGCCACGC